>CALGGD010000299.1 GCA_937916185.1 uncultured Oxalobacter sp.
GGATGAAGTACGCATAAAGGTTCCTCCTGTTGAAGTGATGAAGATTTCTGCGGGATCGGTACAGGTACAGAATCCCGCCTGTTGGATGTCTGTTTTTTGACGCATACCGTTTTATATGGCTGGCCGGATTACATTCGTGCCGACCTGTCATCCGATGCCATATCCGTCATCTTTTCCTGCGTGGGATAAGCCGTTTCCATGGAAAGCGGTAAACCACTCCGATGGCGATTACTGCCCAAAAGAACCTTACGGACAGGATTGTTGCTAATACGGTCAGGATCACACTCATGAAAATTCCTTTCTTTTAGGTTGTTTTATTCAAAAATAGGATGTGTGGTATGTAGTTGCCCCTGAGGATGCATAAGATGCATCCATTCCAGTCAACGGAAATGAGGGCGGACTACACTGCTGATGTTGTCAAGTCTTGTCCCTGAAGGGGCTGTTATTGGACGGTTTTATTTTCTGGATACTTTTCTGCATATCCGATTTCATCAAGTTCTGGTATGAAGAGGGTGTCAATCTTGGTTGCATGCCAAAGCCTGTACCGTTCATCAGTTGCACCGATTTCGAAATAGTCGTTGAACTTGTAGGTATCAAGTCCCCTGCCAGGGATGACAACCCAGCCTGAATCCATGACAATCCGCCTGTCATGCAGGGTTGGGTCGATACTTACTTCAAACTGGACTTCCCGCATGGTCAGGCTTCTCCGTAATTTCTCCATCCGGTTGACCCACTCGATATGTTTATCCATATCTGGAAATACAGGATTGGTCACAAGCAAGACCCCTACAAGCCCTTCTTCATCCAGGGCGCGTTCGAGGAGTGCGACAAGGTTCTTGATTTGATATCCTTCCCGGATATAGGGGTCATAGATGGTAATCTTGGTGGCTCCTTGGATATACGGATATATCAGGTCTTTCAATGCAAAACCCCACTCGTTTTCCTGGATATCAATGTGCAGGGGGATAGGGCGGACAGGATATTTCATGGTGCTGTCATTGATGTTGGGTGTCATTTTCATTTCTTTTCCAATCTACTGTTTCGGATGTTTGTTCACAGGTTCTTGAGGGCTTTTTCGGCTTCATGCCATTGAGCCTCAAAATATCGGGCTTCCAAGATTTTCGGGGGGATTTCCAACAGCCCGGACAATTTTTCCCGGATTTCCCTGTTTTCGAGTTTCCTTTCCCCCCGGATGCAGGGCCTTCCAGCGATGTCTTCAAGTGAAAGTCCTAATTCCTTGAGGTTTTCTTCAAACGTGAAGTCAAATCTCCGCTGACCAATCAAATAACTCAGGGAAAGGAGAAAGTCTTCAATGTTCTTCATTGGTTGTTGTTCAAAGTTTATTCTTGTATATACCCGTACCGGATTGGGGAAATATCCTCGGTATAAACCGTTTTTATGGAGCCACGAACTGTAATCGTCTATCCTGATCAGCAATCCCAAATCTGAAGTTTTTTCTGCTTTCAGCCTGTTTTTGCGTCTGCAGTCATAAATGGCTTCCCTGATTGATTTGGGTTTAAAACCGGAAATCAATGCGGCTTCTTCAATATCAATGTATGGTTTCTTGCCTTCATCGATTGGAAGGAAGCCATATGCGTCATCTACTCCCCATATTCTGCTAAGGGTGTTTGCACATTGGACAATGGTCCAGATTTGTTTGGCATCAGGATTTTCAGGGTGCAGGTCATGCAGGACTTTTATCCCCATCGCCACTGAAGAAAGCTCTCCGCCGATAACATACCTGAAGCCAAACGGCATCTTTTCTCCCCAATAGGCAAAGCAGTACATCTCTTCTATCGCCTTTGCAAAAACCGTATCTTGGATGTCTTCATATTCTAGGTTTCTGTTGAAGTCTTGGATGCTGAAGTCATTCCGGAATCCAGCACCAGGGAGAAAGCAGACTCCAATGGCAGCAAGGGGAGGGAATAAGTTGCTCATTGCTCTATGCAAGTTTTTTTCTTCTTTTTCCCTCAGAAGTTCTTTATTGGTTGCCTTCAGTCGTGTTCTTGATAAAGGTGCCTCAAGCTGATTCGTGTCATTCATAAACTCACCATAAATAAATTGCCCATAATAAGTTAAAACGTGTCTATGACTGGCAATATAGCAACAAAAATTAGGTCAATCAATACATTTTTTATATTTATTTTCAATAAGTTATATCATGGGTTTAATTTACCCATATAAATGAATGTAAGCGGTTCCAATCACAGACATCGGAATTTACTGAAGGTGTTTTGAGCTAATCTGTCTCAAAAAAACACAATTAAAGGGCTTGTCGTTGGAAAATAGACATGCCGAAGGTCAAGGAAACATTGGTCTCAATGTCAGGTTGAAAACAGGTGGGGCTCCAGAAAACAGGATTGGCTCTACCCCATTAACGGGGGAAGGCACTAATCAGTCTACTTTCAGGTAGACTTGGAACAAGGAACATATCAACAGGGACTGCCTGACTCAGAAACAGCTGGCAGAAAAACTCGGTGTCAGACCGCACCACATATCAGAGATGGAACACAACCGCCACCCAATTTCCGTCCAGATGGCGAAGAAAATCCCGTCCATCTTCGGAGGCAGCTATAAAACTTTCCTATAGCCTCTATTCTTTATCCAACCAAAGCCACCCTGGCGGAGGCTTTGTTCATTGAATTCCTTGATGGGTCAGTTGTAGCCGTATTTTTCAATGACCGCCATACTGAGCCTGTCGATGTCTTCAGTCAGTGCGGCAATGATTTCTTTGCCTTTGTCGGACCACTTGCCTTTTAAGTTGGAACCTTCCTGGTACTGGCTGTATTCTTGAGAAAGCTGGGCAAACTGCGCTTTATGGTCGGCAAGGAATTTATTGAGGATCTTGCAGGTTGTCCGTTTCAGGTTGCCAGAAAGAATGATACGCACAGCCCTGCCATGATAGACTGCATCTGGTATCGGTGCAGCGGCATTTTGGTTTACGTCAAAGCGAATGCATTGGCTTTCGCCATTCAGTTCAAGAAACGCGGGTTGCAGGTAACATTTCCCTGGATTGGGACGGTAAACAGGCTGTCTGCCCTTGACCTTTTCAATTTTCCACATCTTGATTTTCCTTTGAGGATAATTTCATGGTAATGGAACGTTACCATATTACCAAAAGAAAATCCCGTAAGTCTCTTGGAACTTACGGGATAGCGTTTCTGGCGGAGGCGGTGAGATTCGAACTCACGAACGGTTGCCCGTTGCCGGTTTTCAAGACCGGTGCAATCGACCACTCTGCCACACCTCCGGAATTCTGGAAAAGCTTTGAGCTGCCATATTGATTCTGCCCACCGTGCAGATGGAGAGTGCGCAGTATACAGAATCCGCTGGTATTTCGCAAATCATCCAACAGTAAAAAGACCCGCCATCAAACCGGTATCAGGTTCATGGCAGGTCTTGGAACGAGCATCAGCCCAGATTATTTCTTGAAGATGTTGCCAAGTGATTTTCCGGATTTCCCTGATGATGGCAGGACGGATCCCATCCCAGAGGAACCGGAACCCGAAGAGAGCATTGAACCGGAGAAAGTGCTGCCAGCATATGACTTGACTTTTTCTGAGATCATTTCAGCGGTAATGGCTGAGACGGCATCCTGGAGACCTGTGGTCGGTTCATGCAAAGCAACCTGCAATGCCTCCTTGGAGCAGGAAGAAGCAATCAGTTTGGAGACAACAGATTTGGCTTCCGCATTGACCTGCTGGGTTTTGCTGGCAGGAATGGTCGCGATACCCTTGGCAGCGTCGGTCTGACCAAGGGAGACAAATGCCCATTGGGTCAGGGTTGTCTTATCACTGGAATTTGATTTGTTGTACAGGCATTTCCCCAGTGATGTTGCATACTCACCTGCACAGGCAGAGCCACATACCAGAAGACCCGTTAAGGTTGCGGCAAACAGTTTCAGTTTCATAGATCCTCCTTATCGGTTGAATGAGTCATGGAAAAAGGTTTATTGCCCCCGCAAAAATAAAGTATCCAATTCCGCCATGGTAAGCTGGGTCCATGTCGGTCTGCCATGGTTGCATTGTCCTGCCCGTTCCGTCTGTTCCATCTGCCGTAGCAGGGCATTCATCTCAATGATGGTCAGCGAACGGTTCGCGCGGACAGCATGGTGGCAGGCGATGGTTGCCAGCTGTTCATTGCGTTTTTCTTCTGTCACTTTGGATATGCCAAAGGCATCCAGGTCCTGAAGCATCTGATGGAACGCTTCTGTCATATCCGTCTGTTTCAGCAGGGCAGGGACAGACCGGATGGCAATGTTTGTTGGGGTCAGTAGGGAAATATCGAAGCCCAGCTCTTTCAGGACGGCTTCATTTTCCTGGATGATGCCAGCTTCACTGTTGCTGATTTTCAGGGAGATGGGAATCAACAGGTTTTGTGTGGCAACCTGTTTGTTGTCCAATGCCGTCTTCAACTGCTCATAAACAATTCTTTCATGGGCAGCATGCATATCGACCAGAACCAGCCCCTGCCTGTTCTGCGCCAGGATATAGATGTCATGCAACTGTGCCAAAGCAAATCCCAATGGGAAGGCATCCTCTTCTGATGGAGAGGCATTGTCTGGCTGGACGTATTGTCCGGCAATCGGTGCAGATGCTGTTGTCTGTCCATCTATCTCTTCATCGACCTGTTTCAGGATGTTCTGGACGAACATGCCGTAAGGTGCTGTTTTCTGCTCAAACCGGAAGGAAGTCGATAGCGGGTTCCGTTGCCATTTCTGGGAAGCTGATACAGAGGAGGGGGACTCCATGTCAGAAAAGGTGTTCCCTGCCAAGGCGGTCGGGGTGACCGGCATCATGCCGTCACTGTCCGTATTTCCATTAGCCAAAGTCTGTGCCAATGTCCGGGAGATGGCCTGCTGGATGAATTGATGGATGGAACGGTTGTCCCTGAAACGGACTTCAATCTTTGACGGATGGACATTGACATCGACACGGGCTGGATCGATGTCCAGATACAGGATATAGACGGGGAAACGGTTGCCATGCAGGACATCTTCATAAGCCGCCCTGACAGCATGCCCCAACAGCCTGTCACGGGTGAAGCGTCTGTTCACATAGAAATACTGCATATCGCCCCTTGACCGGGAAGCCGTGGGCAGACCGATAAAACCTTTCAGGGAGAGCCTGTCATTGCCTTCACCGAGTTCCAGGTCGATTGGGATTGTGGTGTCAAACACTTCTTTCAGGACTTCTCTACCACGTTGTGAGGGATTGTCTGCCAGATACCTTGCAGTGACCCTGCCATTATGGAAAAGGGTGAACTGGATGCCAGGGTTGCCCAAGGCAATACGTTCCACGGCCTCGGCGCAATGTCCATATTCTGTCTGTTCCGATTTCAGGAATTTCCGTCTAGCTGGTGTGTTGGCATACAGTTCATGAACCTCAACAGTCGTTCCTAGTGTGCCAGAAGCAGGGGCAGGGGTGTCAGACGGGGCAGATAATTCCCAGGCATGGGGCTCGTCGGCAGTCCTGGAACGGAGTGTCAGGTCAGCGACAGCAGCAATGGATGCCAGGGCTTCGCCTCGGAAACCTAAAGT
>CALGGD010000300.1 GCA_937916185.1 uncultured Oxalobacter sp.
AGGTACTGATGGACTGCATCCATCACCTCCTGCACAGAATCAGGGCCAGTGACCGACAGCACCTTCGGATGCACACTCTTGATCAGGTTCGTTCCCTTCGCATCCTGCTTGGCACCCAGGCAACCTGTGACAATCACCCTGCCATTTTCTTCCAGTGCCTCGGCAATCGCCTCCAGCGATTCCGCCTGCGCCGTATCGATGAAGCCGCAGGTGTTCACAATCACCAGCCCCGCCTCATCATAACTGCTGACAGTCTCATATCCTTCCGCGCGCAGCCAGGTGATGATTTTCTCCGAATCCACCAACGCTTTCGGGCATCCCAATGAGATGAACCCCACCTTGTTGCCCTTACCTGCCTCTTTCCTCATATCAACCTGCCCGTCTTACCACCCATGCGTTCCGCCCCGCCTGTACCTATGGCATGTCCGCACCACCGCTGCCTTATGCTGTGTGCATCACGCTGACAGCCAGATACCTGTCGCCATCCGTCCTGTCCTTCCCCGGTCACGCCTGAACGAATAGAAACAGTCTGCCTCTGTCACGGTGCATCTGTCCCCGCCATAGACTGACATGATGCCCAAGCTGTTCAGGATGATACGGGCGATGCCATAAATATCCGCGATGAACTTGCCCGGGACACCTGCTTCAGGCTTGAAAACCCTGCCCATATCTGGATCCTGGCTGACAAATGCTTCCCTTACCTCACCACCGACTTCAAAAACCGTCGGGCCGATTGCAGGTCCCAGCCAGGCCATGACAGGCGCATCACTTCCGGTACGCATCGCTTTCACTGTATGCTGCAGCACACCAGCCGCCAATCCACGCCAGCCCCCATGTGCCGCACCGACAACCTTGCCATCCGCTGTACAGAGCAGCACCGGCAGGCAGTCTGCTGTCATGATGACGCAGACCTTACCCGCAGCATCTGTCCATGACGCATCTGCATCAGGCACGCCAGAAACCGTGGCGGCATCCACAACATCCGCACCATGCACCTGATTCAGCCAGACAGGTTCTGATGGCAGGACTGCCCGCAGCAGCGCCCTGTTCTTTCTCACTGCTTCAGGATCATCCCCGACATGTATCCCAAGATTCAGTCCCGGTCCTCCATCTGCCCCACCATAAGGCGGCAGACTGACCCCCCCTG
>CALGGD010000301.1 GCA_937916185.1 uncultured Oxalobacter sp.
CTCGGCGCCGTCATCGGTCACGAAGACTTCGCCGTGCTGGTAGGGGTTCATGGTTCCGGGATCGACATTGATATAAGGGTCAAACTTCTGATTGAACACCTTCAGTCCGCGGCATTTGAGCAGACGACCCAGCGAAGCGGCGGTTATGCCTTTTCCCAAAGAGGAAACCACGCCGCCTGTGACAAAGATGAATTTGGTGGCCATATCCTTCAACCCCTTCTTTCAAATCCGATGGAAGTATAGGCAACCACCTGAAACGCGTCAAGGGAAGACAAATGCATCAGCGGATTGAAACCTAAGGAAGAACAAAGCCGGATTCTTCGATGAAATCGGCTGAATCTGTGGCTTTCCGGTCCGAATGTTACAACATTGGAGTTTTTTTGTGGTAAGATATGATTGGTATGATTTGACCATGAAGGATCCAGTATCCAGACAGGGAGGCGTCCATGAACGGTTCCGGAACAAACAATGGCAGGATGTCACCGTATGATCAGTATCAGCGGATGAACGCACAGTCCGGCCAGAATCCTTATCAACAGCAGTCACCCTACCCGCAAAACGGTTCTAATCAGCAGGGAAACTATCAGAATCCCTATCAGCAGCCTCAGCAGGCGCAGGGACCTTATGGCCAGCAGAACCCTTATGCGCAGCAGGGTGGATATACACAGAATCCCTATCAACAGCCGCAAAGCGGTTATGCGCAAAACGGGTATGGACCTCAGGGCGGCTATGCCCAGATGCCCCAGGGCCAGAATGGGTATGGGCCTCAGGGCGGATTCACACAGAATCCCTATATGCCCAAAGGCACACAGTCCAATCCCGGGCAGGTGACGGGGACAACCCCGAAAGTCAATGGAAAGCAGGGCGTCAATGTCAACATGGATATAGGTGCCGATAATGATACGGCCATTCGCTGGAGAACGCTTGCATACGACCAGTATCGCAAGGCCGATGCCGCGGGCTGCGCAGACCGCTTCGCTTTCATTCCTCTGCCCGTGATCGAAGACGGTCCGGC
>CALGGD010000302.1 GCA_937916185.1 uncultured Oxalobacter sp.
CGGTGGAGCCGGGAGCAGTGCCCGCTGAGACGGGGAAAGGGGCAACCAACGCAACACCAGAAACCGCCATGCATACTGAAAGCAGCATCTGTTTCAGCATCTGTCCTGCGGTATCAGTCAAGCGCATCCAGTTTCCCTCTTAAGGCTGCAATCAGTTAAAATAATCTATTTCTATGCGGACAAAAGCCCTGATGTATTGCATCGTCAATATATCAATCGAGCTTTAAATTATAACAATTCAAAACGATAGATATAAGTGAATAATCACCGATGACTGAAAATATCACGATGCCTGCGCCTGCAGAAGAACTGCCACTGACCGATTCTGTCAAAGAAGCACTTGCCATTGCGAAACGCGGTTGCGATGAACTGATCATCGAAGCGGAATTTGCGCAGAAACTCGCCCGTTCTGAGAAAACCGGCACCCCATTGCGTATCAAGCTGGGGCTTGACCCGACTGCCCCAGACCTCCATCTGGGACACACCGTTGTCCTCAACAAGATGCGCCAGCTGCAGGACCTTGGCCATGTCGTCATCTTCCTGATCGGCGACTTCACCTCCCTCATCGGTGATCCCAGCGGACGGAATGCCACCCGTCCACCGCTGACCCGTGAACAGATTGAAGAAAACGCCATGACTTACTTCAAGCAGGCAAGTCTGGTGCTCGATCCTGAAAAAACCGAAATCCGCTACAACTCTGAATGGAGTGATGCCCTCGGTGCGCGTGGCATGATCAAGCTCGCCGCCATGTACACGGTTGCCCGTATCATGGAACGTGATGATTTCTCCAAACGCTTCAAGGCAGGCACCCCGATTTCTGTCCATGAATTCCTCTATCCGTTGATGCAGGGCTATGACTCCGTTGCCCTCAAGTCAGACCTTGAACTTGGCGGTACTGACCAGAAATTCAACCTGCTTGTCGGTCGTGAACTCCAGCGTCAGGTCGGTCAGGAACCCCAGTGCATCCTCACCATGCCACTGCTTGAGGGGCTGGATGGCGTCCAGAAGATGTCCAAGTCCAAAGGCAACTATGTCGGCATCAAGGAGCCCGGCAATGTCCAGTTCGGCAAGCTCATGAGCATCTCTGATGACATGATGTGGCGCTACTATGAGCTGCTTTCCTTCAAGTCCATCCAGGAAATCGAGAAGCTCAAGAAGGCTGTTGCCGAAGGCATGAACCCACGTGATGTCAAGGTCGCCTTTGCCCAGGAAATCGTTGAACGCTTCCATTCCAAGGCAGATGCAGAAGCCGCGTTGCAGGATTTCGTCAACCGCACCCATGGAGGAATCCCAGACGATATCCCGACCGTCAAGCTCAGCGGTGCCCCTCTGCCGATTGGCAACCTGCTCAAACAGGCTGGCCTGTGCCCCTCCACCTCAGATGCGATGCGCATGGTCCAACAGGGTGCTGTCCGTATCAACAGCGAGGTCATCAGTGACAAGGCACTCAAGGTTGGTGCCGGTACCATGGTCGTCCAGGTCGGCAAACGCCGCTTCGCCAAAGTCGAGCTGGCTTGAAACCATTCCAGAAAACAGGGAAGCCGTCCATTCCTGAACGGCTTCCCTGCGTTTAAGCCTTCGACATTCAGTCTTCTGCCTTAAAATCCAGCCCTAACGAAGCACAGATTTCAGGATGGGAAACCTCCCATGAAACCGTTGCCCCGTCACTGGCATACTGTGCCCTTGCCGATTTGACAGCATCCAGCAGTTCATTCAGCCGGACACTCGGTCCATAATGCAGCAGCTGCCAGCCGGCATCATTGCACGCATAGTAATAGCCGATGCCGCCTGCCACACCGACTCGTGTGATGAACGTCACATCATATTTCTCAAGCACCGCCCTGCCGACATAGACATCCGTCTTGTCCCATGCGCTGAAAACCATATCCGCCAGCGATTCATTCCCCTCGATGTGGACAATCTCCATCTTCGCACGGCCATAAGCCGCAATGATGTCCTCACGCCTTGCCGGGACCAGGCTGGAGGTTTTTTTCATGAACACAGCAACCGGATGCGTCTGTGGAAGGCCGTTCCCATCCGTATGGGTCAGCCCCTTGGAACAGTAGGCGAGGAACCGTAAGCCAGAAGCCTCGCAGATGCGCACCCAACGGCAGAAAGTTTCGCCATATCCCCAGCTGTCCTGCGAATAGAATACCCCGTCATCCGCCAATAGTTCATTCACCAGCTGCATATCTGCCAATGGCTGCTGAGGCTGATCCCGTTCATCCGGCGTCATCAGCCCCTTGCTGAACACATCCATCTTCATCGAAGAAGCATAGACCTGCGAGGCAATCACCAGATCCGCCTTGCCAGGGTTGGCTTTCATGAAACTGTCCAATGAACCTGTGAACGTATGCACATTGTCCAATTTCAGCCCGATTGCACGGGCATCTGTCACCAGCGTGGCATCCATATTGATATCAAGGGCAATCACCCGCGCATCAGGGAACTGTTTCGCGAGGAAACACGCCAACAGGCCGTTGCCACAGCCGATATCCACAACCACCTTGCCAGACAGGTCACCGACCTGCCCGAGCAGCCATTCCGCAAAAACACCCAGCCGTTCTGCGTCCAACTGACCTGCCAATGCATTCGAGAACTCCAGCGAAGAATAAACCACACTGTAAGGCTCTTCGATGGCGGATCCGCCTTCAGCCTTCGCGTGCGCATAATCCAGATAACGCTTTGCCATATCCTTGAACTTGATGTTCAAACGCTTCTCAAAAGCGGCATTGTTCGTCTGCTTCGGGACACCATGCCCTAGGCAGAACTGCGAGAACACCTGCCGGACAGGCTTGCGGTTCGATGGTTTCTTGACGGGTTTCATCTCAAAAACACTCCGTGGCATAGGGGAAATATGCCGATAATCAGAAAGGTCTTACTGTATCAGAGGAAAAGGTTTCTTCATATCGGAGCATGGAAGGGCGGGACAAAAAGAACACTTACGGTTCAAATTTTCGTTTGACTTTAAGACGTTCTCGTAGCAGCTTGGCGTAATCACCGTATTCTCTTGAACGGTGCGTGATACCAAAATTGGTGTCGTGAATCCTTCTCATGACAGTGATGCAATCCAACCGATGGATATTGATATGATGTTTCATGAGCCGGTTTGTCAAATCGATGGTTTCGCCGGCCGTTGTCTTTTCGCTGCAAGGTCCGATGATATCAAAGATGGCTCTGCGGAAAAGCATGGCTCCCGATAGGAAACCAAAATAGGGGGCCTCCTTAATCTTAGACTTCCTGTTCTTTGCATCGGGTGAGAGGAAGTCTTTCGCTTTTGCCATTACAACCATTGCATCAGGATTGTGTTCCAAGGGCTGGCACAGGGTTGCCAAGGCATCTGGCGTGAGCACATCATCGTGGTCATGGAAGAGGACAAACTGCCCTGTGGCGTACTTCAGCCCTGTGTTCTTGCCAACAGATTGCCCTTTTGTTTCAGCATGATGAATCAGGGTACACCCGTACTTTTGGGCAATGGCTGATGTTTTGTCATCAGAGTTGTCATCAACCACAATAACTTCAACATCAAGCCCTTGGTTGCGGATTGCCTCCAGTGCTTCGCCAAGATAGTTTGCACCATTTTTGACGGGGATAATGATTGAGACTTTCTTCACTTTTGTAATTTCTGTTTTCTGATTAATACACTCAGCAATTTTGCCCGATGGATATGAAATGCCTTTAATAACCCATTCGCATCGTGCTGCTGAATCGCAATTTTAAATTTTTCAATGGCGTCATGCTGATATTTGAGCAAATCAACCAATAGAGCCAGCTCATGCCATATTTCTCCTATGAATGACCTATTGGTGTTGAGCATGGAAAGGTAGCCCAAAAAAAATTCTTGGTAGAGGATTTCGTAACTGTGTTCGTCTATATCCATGTCTTTTATATAAGTAAAGAGACGGATATAACCATTTGCGATGTTGCGGACAGTTTTTATATCAAGCGGTCTGTTTGTTACAGAACCGAAGTGTCTTATATATAGGTAGCTGCCCCCACTTTCGACAAGACCAATGGTTTTGGCGTAATAAACAGCCCTTATCATAAAAATTCTATCCTCAGTATAAGCAATATCCTCATTGAAAAGAATGTTATTTTTTGTGAGGAGAGATTTTCGGTATAGTACACTCGGAAAATCCATATGGAGATTGAATTTATTTTCTTTGACTTTCTGGTTTATGACAAAAGATTCTTTGATTTCTTCTCCATTAACAATTTTGAAAGGTCCTTTCACAAGGTCTAAGTCGTGGTTTTTTGCTTCTTGGTAGAGATTGGAGATAAAGTCTGTTTCAATGATGTCGTCGGCATCTACAAAACAGATATATTCACCGGATGCCATGTTGAGAGCTGCATTGCGGGCTGCAGAGACGCCTTTATTCACGGCAAAATGGATGATCCGTATACGGGCATCTGTTGCAGCTGCCTGCGTCAGGATTTCCAGTGACCGATCTGTGGAGGCATCATTGACACAGAGGATTTCGATGTTCCGGCACGATTGTGCACGGACATTTCCAAGACATTCAGAAATCCATTTCTCAGCATTGAATACAGGAATGATGACCGAAACAGACGGTGCCATATCAAGCTTCCAGTTTACCTTCACGTCTTCTGACATCGGCAGTGTCTTCATTCAGTGCGTTCTTGTTGGGTTCCCAACCGGTTTCTTCGCTGACTTGATGGATAGGATCAGCCAGCAGAAGCTCTTGGACATCATTGAAGCTGGTCAATTTCATCAAATAGCTGTCACTGCCTGCTGTTGTTGCATCGATGGTTGCAATAGAGGCAGTGTCTCTACCCCCCCCCTCCCTCTATGAGAATTTCGCATGCCTTCAATTGGTCAATAAAAGCGTCAAACTGTGTGCCAATATCGCTTGGCGCACCTTCCAACGAGGTAAGGGATGAACGTAGCGTCTCAGAAGAAACTCCGTTTATCAGGTTGTTGTAGATAAGTGTTCCAAATGGATTCAACTCATAATAGATGCCTGTGTCGCCATTGATGATGATGGCTGTTCCATCAGTGATGTCAGCAAACATCTTTTCATCGTTCATCACAAAATTCGTCATTTTTAATTCTCTGTTTTCAGCTGATTGAGAAAGTCTTTCAAGCATGTTGCATTGGCATGGATATCGCTCGATAAGGTGATCTTGTAAAAGGGAAGTCCCCCTACCATAGATATCAGTTTCTTCATAATCGACAGGTCTGGCGTTGTCCTTAACATCTGAATGAAAGTCGAATGTGCAAACTGATTGATTGCCCGCCCTCTTTCCTGCGGCGAGCAAGGGGTAATAGCCGGGCTGCTCCCTGCAACAATCTCTGGGAAAAGCCCAACCTTAATCGGGTAATGGCTCTTAAAGCGGTGATGGAACGGTGCAATATTGATGATGTACTTGTCCCGGCGTCCGTTGTTGGTCAGGAAGCGGCAACCGTCCAATTCGTCAAAGAGCGTGTTATACATCCTTGGCGATAAAGCGATGATGGAATAGATGGGATAGGCATATAAGCTATCCTTTTCGTTTTCTAAGACCAGGTAATCATCGGAGACATAATGAAGGCCATCGAGCATGGCTGTTACGGCTAATGTTGATTTCCCACGTTGTCCCCGTGCGCAGATCAGTGCGCCAAAATTGTCCAGACCAACGGCAGCACCATGGACAAGATTGCATTGGCTGGATAAAGATGTTGATATCGTATGGATGATTCGGTTGAACATCAGGACAAAAATGTGTCCTTCCAGGATAAAGGTCTCAGGTTCCAGGTTGGATGCGGCAAAATAATACGTTCGGTTGCTGTCATCACATTCGTAGAAAACCCGAAGGGGCTTTTCAGGATCTACGGGAATGCCATTGTCTGGCAGTTTCCAGACAATGAGGGTGGCATCATGGTGTTTGGTCTGTTCCGAAAGAATAAAGGAAAGCTGGTTCTGTATCAGCGGGAGGTAGGCTTTATCTCGGATGACAATACGTACCGTGATATATCCTAGGGTTATATATTTTTCAGAAACCACAGGATGCTTATTTTGCAGGTAATCATCCAAATCGGCTGGAGAGAGCTTTTTGTTTCCTGCCTTCTGATCAGAAGTATCCATGGTTATGCTTCTTTGTCTGTGTCTAGTTTTAATGCCAGGCAGGTGTCAAGGATGCATTGTTCCAGTCTTTCTTTACTGCCTGTTAACTTGAGGAGATTATAGATGATTTTAGTTGACAGATATTTTCCAAGCATCCTGTTCTTACGAAGTTGTCTTTTGCAGAACCAATATAGGGGTTGGGTGATATCAAATGGTTGAATCTTCGCCAATATGTGTTCAGGGAAAAGGTCAGGAATAATCTGTTCCATGAACCGTATAGCAATAGCAATAAGTGCTTCAGACTGTGTCAGTTCGGTATTCTTAAAGATAACGTCCCAGTTGATTTCAGGTTTGTTTGCCTGCAAGAAGCGGCAATCATAGATACTGTATATCAAACCGTAAATGCTCGTTAAGTGAAGCAGATTCCTGGCAAGATTGACCAGCAGGATAAACAGCAGGTCTTCATGTGTAGGAACCAGCGTCTTTGTGTCGAAAACAGTCTCTTCCTTAGCTCTGGCAAACAGTTGGTCAATCAGTGCCATATTGGCATATTCATATTGTCCTATCGGGATGAAACGATGGACATCAAGTATCCCAAAGGGGCTGCCGTTTTTATGGAAATCAACAGAATGGCGGGCATCATCAGGCTCATAGCCCATATCAGAAATAATAGAGACGGCCTTATCAAAGGTTTCAGGACGGATAATGATATCCATATCCCCCATGATTCGTGGCAGGCTTGGGCGCAGATGCCGCATGGGGCCGCCTTTAATAATCAAGGGTGATCCATAGATGGCAACAACCGGCTTCTCGAA
>CALGGD010000303.1 GCA_937916185.1 uncultured Oxalobacter sp.
ACTCTTTTCCTACACGACGCTCTTCCGATCTGTCTGGAAACGTCCGAGGTCAACCTGCATGTTCTGGGCATTGTCTATCTCAAAGCCGTCAAGAAACACTCCCGTGTGCTCGCTTCCGAGGCTCCTGACATTGACGGTCTTAAGGCCACCGACTCCCCCATAGTCCCTGATCTGGACTCCAGAGAAACGCCGTACCGCCTCCGGAAGGCCGGAAACGGTCGAGAGCCGCTCAAGACCGATCCGCTGCGGCACAATCAGGCTTCCTGCCACCGACAATCGGTTTCTCGACAGACAAAGGGGTTGAAGTCTCCGTCCCCTACTATTTCAACCTGGCGCCGAATTACGATTTCACCCTGTTCCCCAACCTGATGACAAAACATGGTCTCCAGCTGGGTGGCGAATACCGGTATATCGGTGAGAATTATGCCGGGAACACCTATTTCGAATATCTGCCCAATGACCGGCGGACAGGACACCGCCGCTACCTGTATGCCACCCAGCACGAACAGACATTCGATGGGGGCTGGGGATTGAAATGGGATTACCGGGGAGCCTCAGACAACGATTACCCCGATGATTTCTCGATGTGGCGGAATGCCGGGGCATTGAATTCCCTTTCGTCTTTCAAGGGGAAATACGACGACGATGATGACAAACGCAAACTGCACCGTTATGGCCAAGTCAGGAAATCCTTCAGCACCCGGCATTTTGGATCCTGGACAGCATCGCTCACAGCTTCGGGCTACCGAATCCTGCAAGATTGGGACCACATCATCCGCCGTGACCACTCAAGGCTGCCGCAGTTTGTCCTTTCCGGCCATGATGACGACATCCATGGCTTTGACTGGGGGCTCCGGGCTGAGGCGACCCGTTTCTGGCTCGACAACAAAGACATGGACCTGTACTTCGGAGGCGACTGGAAAACCCGAAGAGACCAGAGGAAGAAAGGGCTTCGCCACTACAGCAACTACAAACAGAACCGGGGCAACCGTTACGTCATTGAGCCCAGCCTGTCTTATCCAGTCTATCATGCCGGCTGGTTTGTCGTGCCGAAGGCAAAGCTGAATTACACGAAATACAAGCTGGAAGATGTGGACAACCTGGCGGTGCCGAACACTTCCATCGACCGTACATTACCCACACTGATGCTTGACAGCGGCCTGATTTTTGAGCGGGATTCCAGCGTTTTCGGTGAAGGGGGCATCCAGACACTGGAACCCCGGCTGTTCTATGCCTATACGCCTTACAAGAACCAAGATGAATTCCCGCTGTTTGATACAAGCCAATTCACCTTTGGCTATGCCAAGCTGTTTTCTGACAACCCATACAGCGGCTACGACCGTATCGCCGACCAGAACAGCCTGACCGCAGCACTGACAACCCGCTTCCTGGAGCAGGACGGGACAGAGCGCCTGCGGTTCACCGCCGGCCAGAAATACAATTTCACCAGACAGCGTGTTTTCCTGAACCGCTCATCTGATGAGAACTCCCCGGACTATTCCGACCTGCTGCTGCAGGCCAGCGGCCAGCTGACCAATGAGTTCAGTTTTGACTCCAACCTCCAGTACGGCCTGAACCATGACATGGTCAACATGGGCAATATCTCGATGCATTGGAAACCGGGGCCGATGAAAACGCTCAACGTGGAATACCGCTATATGCGTGATGAGATCGATGAAATCACCGGTGGCGAAAAACTGGACCAGACGATTGTTTCCGGCCAATGGCCGATTGCCGACCGCTGGTTCCTGGTCGGGCAGCATAACTATTCCTACACGAACCACCGTGTTGTCGAAAGCATCGCCGGCCTGGAATACAATGCAGACTGCTGGGTCCTGCGTCTTGTCGCCCAGCATGAGGCGACCTCCTATGACAACAGCAACACCTCATTCTATGTCCAGCTTGAGTTGAAAGGTTTTGCCCGTTTAGGCAACGATCCCGTCAAAGAAATCCAGGAAAAAGTCACCGGGTATGACGCTTTGACGGAACGTTATCAGAAAAGTGACACCTTCTGAGAAGGATTCCCCTATGTTTTTCATCCATCAAACCGATTTCAGGCGCCTGACCATGAAATGGCTGCTGGTCCTGGCTGCCTGCCTCACCGGCATCAGCACCTGTCTGGCGCAGACAGCTGCTGCACCTGCTGAAAACACCCCTTCAACAGAAGCGGCTCCCCAGCCACAGCCGGAAAACGCCCTTCCTGAAAAACCAAGGTCTGTTGTCATTGATTCCATTGCCGCTGTCGTCAACAAGGATGTCATCACGATGGCGGAGCTGAATACGCGCACCAAAGTGGTGGTTGCGCAGCTGAAAGCCCAGAACATCGAACTCCCACCGCTTGAGCTGCTGCAGAAACAGATCCTGGAACGGATGATCATTGAAAGTGCACAGGTCCAGCTGGCAAAGGATATGGGCATCAACGTCACGGATGTCCAGCTGGATAAGAGCATCGCCATGATGGCTGAGCAGGAAGGCAAGACCATGAGCCAGTTCCAGGAAATGATTGAGGCGAAGGGAAGGTCCTTTGAGGATTTCCGTGAGGATTTCCGAAAAGAAATAACCATGCAGCGCCTGCGCCACCATGAAGTGGACAGCAAAGTACAGGTCAATGATGCAGAAGTCGACAACCTGATCGGCAATACATCATCAGAACCCCAAGGCACGGCAGAAGTCCGGTTGGGGCATATCCTGGTCAGGATTCCGGAAAACGCCTCGCCTGAACAGCTTGCCGAAAGGCAGGAACGGGCGGAAAAAATCCTGAAACTGCTTCAGTCAGGCGGCGATTTCCAACAGAATGCCGCATCCTTCTCCGATGCTGATGAAGGATTGAGCGGCGGTGATATCGGCTGGCGGAACACAAACCAGCTCCCCCAGACATTTGCCGAGGCCCTTGCGAATGTCCCTGTCGGCGGCATCACAGGCATCATCAGAAGCCCAAACGTGCCGTTCTACGGCTGTGACGACCAGATCGGACTGAATATCCTCCAGCATTATTA
>CALGGD010000304.1 GCA_937916185.1 uncultured Oxalobacter sp.
CCGCATGGAATTGGCAGGGAATCCGCAGCAACCGGTTTTTCAATGCCGTATCCGTCCTGCGCCCCCTATCAGGGATTCAGTCAGGTTGATGGTATGCAGTACAGGAGATATCCGGAAAGCCCCACGCCATAAAGGTCCAGATATCCCTTTGTTGAGCCGTTTCCGACAGCAGATCCTGGCATCAGGCGCGGATGAGGGGGTGATGGCAACAGCGAAGGGATTCCTTTTGGAAGGGCTGGCTTCCAGCATCCTCTGGTGGGAAAGACACCGTGGACAGGATGTCCTTTGCACACCCCCAGATTCAAACCGTATCCTGCCAGGAACCATACGCCGTCTGATGCTGATGATTGCTGAAAAAGAACATATTCCGGTTGCTTTCCGGCTTGTCAGACCCAGTCAGCTTGAGGGGTGTGATGTCTGGGCAGTCAATGCATTGCATGGCATCCGTCCTGTCGTTATTTGGGAAAAAGCACCTTTTGTCCCGATGGCGGATGCTTTATCCAGTGTCCGTCTTGCATGGTGGCGTCAGGCAATCGACAGGTATGCCGTCAGGTTGTGAATGGCTCTGGGAGTTTCTTATCAGCAGTGTCAGCAGGTAAAATAGCCCTGTTGCATTAAAAGGGGGGATAGGACAGTGACTTTCATCGAAAAACTGACTGCCGCATGGCAGAAAAACAATTCATTGCTGTGTGTTGGTCTCGATCCAGCCATCGACCGTTTTCCTGCCCATCTGCAAAGCAAGCCAGATGCCATCTATACCTTTTGCAAAGGCATCATAGATGCAACCGCAGACCTAGTCTGCGCCTTCAAGCCACAGATTGCTTATTTCGCAGCGGAGAAGGCGGAAGACCAGCTTGAAGCAATCTGTGCTTACATCCATGAGCAGTATCCTGACATCCCTGTCCTGCTGGATGGCAAGCGTGGGGATATCGGTGCGACGGCAAAGCAATATGCCCGTGAGGCTTTTGAGCGGTTCAATGCTGATGCGGTGACACTGAGTCCTTATATGGGATTCGATTCCATCGAACCTTATTTTGAATACCCTGACCGTGGCATCATCTTGCTGGTCAGGACTTCCAATCCTGGCGGATCTGACCTGCAGGCACTGGAAGTCTTGGTCGATGGCAAGGTTGTTCCCCTGTACCAGCATGTTGCCCGTCTGGTTGCACAGAAATGGAACAGCCACGGTCAATGCGGCTTGGTGGTCGGTGCAACCTATCCGGCAGAAATCGCTGCTGTGCGACAGATTGTCGGGGAGATGCCTCTATTGGTGCCGGGCATCGGTGCCCAGGGCGGTGATATCCAGGCGACTGTGACCGCTGGCAAGACAGCGGATGGAACCGGCATGATGATCAATTCATCCCGCGCAATCCTCTATGCTGGGGAAAAAGAGGGGGAAAACTATGCAGCTTTCTCCCGTGAAGCCGCAATCAAGACACGGGATGCCATCAACCAATACCGTTGAGGAGCTGTTTTTTCAGAGACCGGTATCAGGTCAGATTGGCGGCTACAGGGTTCATGCCTTGTAGCTGTCTGTCTGATGGAGGGTCAGTCTTCAGGAATCGCAGAATAGCTCAGTGCGTTCGACAGCAGGCGGGAAGTGACATCCACGATATGGATGACCTTCTGGTAAGCCATCCGGGTCGGTCCAATCACACCAAGCGTACCGACAAATTGCCCATTGACTTTATAAGGCGCAGTCACCACGCTGATGTCGGGAGAAGGC
>CALGGD010000305.1 GCA_937916185.1 uncultured Oxalobacter sp.
GTATGGGCACCGCTTCCCCGCCGGTCAACCAGACCGGGTTTCGGTGTCAGCCGTGCCTCCTCCAGCAATGCCCTGACAGCCTTTGCTGCAAGTCCTGAAGCTATGGCTTCAACACGGTCAACATCCAGTTTCCTCTGCGCCATCATCACCAGCTCCTGAAGCGGGAAGGTGGGTTGTACAGACCACCTGACCATTCAACCAGTTCCGCGATACTGCCCGCCGCCAGCAGTGTCCGCTTGGCATCCGTCCGGGCAATCCCCAGATCTTCCGGCAAGGCAATCTTGTTCTGTTCGCGCAGGACCTTGATGGATGACGCATCACTCCTCATGCCGATTTCCGTCACACCAGCCACTGCCGCCACCATCTGTTTCCGTTCTTCCAACGACTCTGCCCGGTAGAGATAAGCAATGCCTTCTTCCGTCAGCACATGGGTCACATCGTCGCCATAGATCATGACCGGGGCAATCGGCATACCTGACTCTTTCGAAACTTCAACCGCATCCAGATTCTCGACAAAAGTCGGCTGTGCTCCGGACTGCCAGGTTTCCACCATCTGGACCACCAGCTTCCGTCCGCGTTCCAGCGGATCGTTGCCTTCCATCATGTCGAGCCATGCCGGGGTTGCATGACGGCGTCCATGCGGGTCATGCCCCATATTCGGTGCCCCGCCAAAACCAGAAACACGCCCTTTCGTAACCGTTGAAGAATTGGCATTGCCATCCAGCTGCAATGTCGCCCCGATGAACATATCCACTGCATACTGGCCAGCCATCTGACAGAAAGCACGGTTGGAACGCATCGAGCCATCTGGACCAGTAAAGAAAACATCCGGACGGGCAGCAATGTAATCTTCCATCCCCAGCTCACCACCGAAGCAATGGACCGTTTCCACCCAACCACTTTCAATCGCCGGAATCAGGGTCGGATGTGGATTCAATGCCCAGTTCCTGCAGATCTTGCCCTTGAGCCCCAGCTGTTCCCCATAAGTCGGCAGCAGCAGCTCAATCGCAGCCGTATTGAACCCGATGCCATGGTTCAGCGACTGGACCTGATGCTTCGCATAAATCCCCTTGATTGCCATCATCGCCATCAGGATATGGACAGGCTTGATCAAGCGCGGGTCACGGGTGAACAGCGGCTCAATAAAGAACGGCCTGTCTGCAACTACCACAAAATCCACCCAGGAACCTGGGATATCGACACGTGGCAGGTCTGCCGGATCATCAACCAGTTCATTGACCTGGGCAATCACAATACCGTTCTTGAAAGCCGTCGGTTCAACAATCGCCGGCGTATCTTCGGTACTTGGCCCTGTATAGAGATTGCCGTCCTTATCCGCCTTGTAAGCGGCAACCAGTGCAACATCGGGAATCAAGTCAACAAAAAGACGGGCATAAAGCTCGATATAGGTATGGATGGCACCAACCTCAATCAGGCCATCTTCCATTAACTGCGACATCCGGAGGCTCTGTGCACCGGAATACGAAAAATCGATTTTCCGGGCAATCCCCTTTTCAAAAAGGTCCAGATGTTCTGGCAGGCTGACAGTCGGCATAATCATATGCAGGTCATGCAATCTGTCAGGATTGGCTTCCGCCAGCATCCGGGCAAGGAAATCCGCCTGTTTCTGATTGTTCCCCTCAAGGGCAACCCGGTCACCCGGGGAGATAAGCTTTTCAAGCATGGCTGGCAAATCATCGGTTGGCAGGACCTTGCCTTGGATACCAAGCTGTTCAATGCACTGCTGTTTCTTCTGACGGCGGGTATCCCACTGTCTGGAAACGGTCTGTTGCTGTGTCATGGATCTGCTCCTTTCATTGACTAGACTGATAGGCTCAGGATAAGTCAATGGACACAGCGCATCAATTAAAGGGAACGATAGATTGTTAGCTTTAAGCTAATAATTTGAACTGTAATGGATTTATAAAAAAGGGGAGCAAGCCCCCTTCCCTCAATAAGCCGTCAAGCTGTATCAGCCCAATGCCGCAACCAGCTGCGGCACAACCTCATTGAGGTCACCGACGATGCCATAGTCTGCGGCCAGGAAGATTGGCGCGTCCGCATCCTGGTTGATGGCGACGATGGTCTTGGCATCCTTGATGCCGGCGATATGCTGGACGGCGCCGGAGATGCCGATGGCGATATAGAGGTCCGGTGCGATGATCTTGCCGGTCTGGCCGACCTGCAGTTCGTTGGAGACGTATCCGGCATCAACAGCGGCACGGGATGCGCCGATGGCGGCACCAAGCCTGTCGGCGAGCTGTTCGATGAGTTTGAAGTTTTCTTTTGAACCGATGCCCTGCCCGCCCGCTACAACGACCCTCGCACTGGAAAGTTCCGGCCGGTCTGTCTTGTCGCTCTTGACTGACAGGAAGACTGTTCTGTCTGTTCCTGGTACAGGAGTTATTTTTTCTATGGGCACCGATACTGTATTGCCTTTTTCCGCAGGGGCAAAGGCGGTTGTCCGGACGGTGAGTGCCTTGATGGCATCTGCTGTCTGGATGGTGGCGATGGCGTTGCCGGCATAGATGGGCCGTTCGAAGGTGTCGGGGGCGATGACCCGGGTGATTTCGGAGAGCTGCTCGATGTCGAGTTTTGCGGCAATCCGGGGCATGAGGGCCTTGCCGAAGGCGGTTGCCGGAACCAGCAGGTGGGTGTAGTCTTCTGCGATGGTGAGGACCTGTTCTGCGAGGTTCTCCGGAAGCTGATGGGCGAGTGACGGTGCATCAGCCAGCAGGATTTTTGTGATGCCCTGGATGGTGGCACTGTCTTCTGCGGCTTTCTGGCAGTCACTGCCTGCGATGAGCAGGTGGATGTCTTCCCCGCACTGAGCCGCAGCGGTGATGGTGCTGAGGGTGCTGTTCCTGACCTGGCTGCTGTCGTGTTCTGCGATGACGAGTATGGGCATGTCTGGGTTTCCTTTCCGTTGTCCGGGTCAGATGACTTTAGCCTGGTTTTTCAGTCGGTCGATGAGGGTGGCAACATCTGGGACGATCTGGACGGCTTTCCGCGCTGGGGGTTCTGCCACGTTGAGAGTACTGAGTTTTGTGCTGATGCCGATACCCAGTTCTTCAGGGGTTGTCTGTTCGATGGGCTTTTTCCGGGCTTTCATCATGTTGGGTAATGTGACGTAGCGGGGCTCGTTGAGGCGCAGGTCTGCAGTGACAACAGCAGGCAGCTGGAGCTGGAGAGTTTCCTGGCCGTCATCGGTCTCACGGATGACGGTTGCGACGCCGTCCCCGATGGTGAGGGATGAGATGGCGGTCGCCTGCGGGACATCCATGAGCGCGGCAAGCATCGGCCCTGTCTGGCTGGCATCGTCATCGATTGCCTGTTTCCCGAGGATGACGAGGTCGGGCTGTTCTTTATCGGCAATCTGTTTCAGGAGTTTTGCAACGGCAAGCGGTGTCAGGATGGCATCGGTCTTGACGAGGATGGCACGGTCGGCGCCGATGGCGAGTGCTGTGCGGAGCAC
>CALGGD010000306.1 GCA_937916185.1 uncultured Oxalobacter sp.
CAAGGCGATCGACCTGATTGATGAAGCGGCATCCCGCATCAAGATGGAAATCGATTCCAAGCCGGAAGTCATGGACAAGCTGGACCGTAAAATCATCCAGCTGAAGATTGAACGGGAAGCTGTCCGTAAGGAAACAGATGATGCGTCCAAGAAACGGATGGCTTTGCTGGAAGAAGAAATCGCGCGTCTTGAAAAAGAATATGCCGATTATGACGAAATCCTGAAGGCAGAAAAGGCTTCTGTTGAGGGTTCCAAACATACGAAGGAGGAAATTGAGAAAGTCCGGCTTCAGATTGATGAAGCGAAACGTCAGGGCAATTATCAGAAGATGTCAGAGCTGATGTATGGCATCCTGCCTGATTTGGAAAAACGGCTGAAAGCAGAAACCGGCGGCAGCAAGGCTGATGCAAAACCGAAACTGCTCCGTACAGAGGTCGATGCAGAGGAAATCGCAGAAGTGGTTTCGCGTGCAACCGGCATTCCGGTCTCCAAGATGATGGAAGGTGAAAGGGCGAAACTGCTGCGTATGGAAGATGAGCTGCATAAACGTGTCATCGGTCAGCATGAAGCGGTTGTCGCGGTTTCTGAAGCCATCCGCCGTTCGCGTGCCGGGCTGTCTGACCCGAACAGGCCTTATGGTTCGTTCATGTTCCTGGGGCCGACCGGTGTCGGTAAGACCGAACTGTGCAAGGCTTTGGCAGCATTCCTGTTCGACACGGAAGATGCGATGATCCGTATCGACATGAGTGAGTTCATGGAGAAACATTCGGTCGCCCGGTTGATCGGTGCGCCTCCAGGGTATGTCGGCTATGAAGAGGGCGGCTATCTGACGGAAGCGGTGCGCCGTAAACCTTACAGTGTCATCCTGTTGGATGAAATTGAAAAAGCCCATCCGGATGTCTTCAATGTCCTGCTGCAGGTATTGGATGACGGTCGGATGACCGATGGTCAGGGACGGACAGTTGACTTCAAGAACACGGTCATTGTCATGACATCGAATCTGGGTTCGCATCTGATCCAGTCGATGGCAGGCCGTGAACAGAAGGCAATCAAGGATGCGGTCATGGGTGAGGTACAGCAGCATTTCAGACCGGAATTCATCAACCGTATTGATGAGATTGTGGTCTTCCATGCGTTGGATGACAAGAACATCGGTTCTATCGCACGTATCCAGGTGGATCTGCTGAACAAGCGTCTGATTGCCATGGATATGTCGCTGGAAATCTCGGATGCGGCATTGCATAAGATTGCTGATGCCGGCTTTGATCCGCTGTTCGGGGCGCGTCCGCTGAAACGGGCTGTCCAGAACCTCGTCGAGAACCCGCTGTCCAAGGAAATCCTTGAAGGCAGGTTCGGACCAGGTGATGTGGTTCAGATTGATGTTGAGAACGACAGGGTGGCATTCAAGAAGAAAACCGCAGACTGATGATCCAGTCCTTTGAAAGAGCCGGGTATCCCCCGGCTCTTTCCGTATCTGGATTACAGGGCTTCTCCGGCATAGTCGGCAAGCCGCGAACGTTCGCCCCGGGCAAGGAGGATATGCCCGCTGTGCTGCCATCCTTTGAAACGGTCAACGACATAGGTCAGTCCGCTGGAACCTTCTGTCAGATAGGGCGTGTCAATCTGGGCAAGGTTGCCCAGGCAGACTATCTTTGTGCCCGGGCCTGCACGGGTAACCAGGGTTTTCATCTGCTTCGGGGTCAGGTTCTGGGCCTCATCAATAATCAGGAATTTTTTGATGAAGGTTCTGCCGCGCATGAAATTCATGGATTTGATGGAGATGCGGGACTGGATCAGGTCACGGGTTGTCTGCCGTTCCCATGAACCGGCATCCTTGTTGCCGGATGTCAGGACCTCAAGGTTGTCATCGAGCGCGCCCATCCATGGAGACATTTTCTCTTCTTCCGTTCCTGGCAGGAAGCCGATGTCTTCACCGATCGGGATGGTTGGGCGGGTGACGATGACCTCATCGTATTTTTGGCT
>CALGGD010000307.1 GCA_937916185.1 uncultured Oxalobacter sp.
ATTATGGAAGGCAGTATCCTGCTGAAGCAGCGGAATTCTCCCGCCGCATTGCCGGTATCCTGCCGGAAAGACTGGATGAGTCCCTCAATGCCTATATCGCTGACTGCCAGGCGAAAAAAGAAACCATCGCCACCCGGAAAGCCAGCCAGAACGCCATCCAGGCATTGGCTCCTGTCCTGCCGGAATTCCTGGGCGGTTCCGCCGACCTGACGGGTTCCAACCTGACAAACTGGAAAGGATGCATCCCTGTCCGTGAAGGCAGGCTTGGCAACTACATCAGCTATGGTGTCCGTGAATTCGGCATGGCTGCCATTATGAACGGTATTGTCCTGCATGGCGGCTACCTGCCATTCGGTGGAACATTCCTGACTTTCTCTGACTATTGCCGCAATGCCATCCGGATGTCTTCCCTGATGCAGACAGGCACCATCTATGTCTTCACCCATGATTCCATCGGGGTTGGGGAAGATGGACCGACCCATCAGCCGATCGAGCATGTCTCCAGTATGCGCCTGATTCCCGGTGTGACTGTCTGGCGTCCTTGTGACACGGTCGAAACCGCTGTGGCATGGGGAGAAGCGGTCAAAGACCGCAAGGCACCGAGCGTCCTGGCATTGACCCGTCAGGGACTGCCCTGTTTCGACCGCTCCCCTGAACAGATAGCAGGAATCAGCAGAGGTGGCTATGTGCTGAAGGATGCGGAAGATGCCAAGGTCCTCCTGATTGCGACAGGTTCTGAGGTTTCCCTTGCGATGCAGGCGGCGGATGCCCTGGCAGGCAAAGGCATTGCCGCACGCGTGGTCTCCATGCCGTCCACCAGCCTTTTTGACCGTCAGGATGATGCCTACCGTGAAAGCGTCCTGCCGAAAGGCCTGCCCCGTGTCGCCATTGAGGCTGGCTCGGTTGATTACTGGTACAAATATGTCGGTTTGGATGGCGCTGTCATCGGCATGACGGCTTTCGGGGAATCTGCGCCTGCCGGCAGGCTGTTTACGCATTTTGGATTCACCGTGGACAATGTTGTCGCCAAGGTGGAATCTGTGTTGAATAAATAACCCTGTGTGGTGGCTTTCTGAATAAAAGACTCCGCACAACTGACAACAACTGATTGATTTTTTAGAACAACGGGAGAAAACCCTATGACAATCCGTGTAGCAATCAATGGCTTTGGCCGTATCGGCCGCAATGTCCTCCGTGCCCACTACGAATATGGCAAGAAAAATGATGTTGAAATCGTTGCCATCAATGACTTGGGATCCTTGGACATCCTGGCACATCTGACGAAATATGACACTGTCCATGGCAAATTTGCTGCTGAGGTTGCCATTGATGGTGATGCGCTTGTTGTCAATGGCGACCGCATCAAGGTAACCAGTATCCGCAACCCTGAAGAACTGCCTTGGAAAGACCTGGGTATCGATGTTGTCATGGAATGCACGGGTATTTTCACTTCCAAGGCAGCTGCATCAGCCCACCTGAAAGCCGGTGCGAAGAAAGTCCTGATTTCGGCTCCTGGCGGCAAGGATGTCGATGCAACGGTTGTCTATGGTGTCAACCAGAATGTGCTGAAAGCCTCTGACACTGTGGTTTCCAATGCATCCTGCACAACCAACTGCCTGGCTCCTGTCGCATGGGCATTGAATGAAAAACTGGGCATCGTCAAAGGGCTGATGACCACCGTCCACTCCTACACCAACGACCAGCGTCTGACGGATGTTTCCCACCGTGACCCGCGCCGTGCCCGTGCCGCTGCATTGAACATCATCCCAACCCGTACCGGTGCCGCTGCCGCAGTCGGGCTGGTCCTGCCAGAACTGGTTGGCAAATTCGATGGTTTTGCGATGCGTGTCCCTACCGCAAACGTTTCTGTGGTTGACCTGACCTTCACTGCCGCACGCGACACCACGGTTGAAGAAGTCAATGCCATCGTCAAGGAAGCATCTGACGGCAAGCTCAAGGGCATCCTGGGCTACAACACGGAACCACTTGTCTCCACGGACTTCAACCATGACCCGCACTCCAGCATCTTTGATGCCACCCAGACCCGTATCGTTGGCGGCAACCTCGTCAAGATCCTGTCCTGGTACGACAATGAATGGGGCTTCTCCTGCCGCATGCTGGACAATGCCGAAGCCATGATGGCTGCCAAATAATCAAAGCATCAAACAATAAGTCATATGTTGGATTAAGAGAATAGCCAATAGAGACGCCTCTCTGTTTCGACAGAGAGGCGTTTTCACATAAACTGAATAGTTGAAAAAATTAAAATTTTTTTGATGGTGTGAACGTTGCCATCAGATTCAATAAAGCCAACTGCTGACCATCATCCAATTTCCTGAAGTACGACAACAGAAGTCGTTCTGATTCTGTTGTTCCATCTCCAACATCAATCCCATAACGTAACCAATCAATTGGCACATTCAGCCATTCAGACAGGGTTTTCAGCTTATCTGCCGAAGGAAAAGACTGTCCAGTCAACCACTTATGAACTGCTTGTGGAGAGACAGATGTCTCGCGAGAACGCAAATTGAACTGCACAGCCACCTGTGCAGATGTCTGCGGTGGATTGGGCATCGAACGAATGGCCATATTCAATCGTCTGCTAAAAGCCTGTCTATCTGTATCTGTATCCATGCCTGAATTATGTAGACAAGCTCAACTTTTGAGACAACCGCATAGTTGATATTTACCAACCGTTTAATTTAGTTTATATTGGTTCCTAATCCTTAAATGCGATAAATCAATAGGAGTCCTCATGGAAACCAACTCAACACCAAAAATTTGGTTTTATGAATCAAGTGAAGGGAAACGCATAGGTCCAATCTATGATCCAGAAATGCGCGTCCTCGTCAAGAACGGAAACATCCCACGTGGAACACTGATCTGGTGTCCTGATTTCTCCGACTGGCAACCAATTGAATCAACAGAACTGCTGTCTGCATTGACCGAAGCAATAGCCCCGCCAGAACTTCCTCAACCCAACAATTTTTTTGTTTGGCTTTTAGCACTTATGCCTATTATTGGGTACTTTATAGAACTGATAATTTGGTATATTCGTACACCATGGCCTGTACGGATATATCTGGAAAAAGGTTATTACGGTAAATACTTTCTTATCTCCATTTTCCTTAACTGTATTTTTTTGGCATTGGACGCATGGCTTATTAAGCGCGCCGGAAGAGACATTTCAAAATTATGGGGTGGTCTAATCCTAATACCAATATACCTTTTCCAACGCAGAAAGCTTCTTAACCATAATTACAGTTATTTCACTGTCTGGATTGCCTGTTTTGTAATTGAACTTTTCTTCTTTATTTAAAACCAACATTTAGCTATCCCTAGATAATAATCACAATTACACCCCGTATTGGTATATTTGTTACTCCAAATGTAGTCAATTCTCAAAAATAAAACGCCTCTCTGCCGAAACAGGGAGGCGTTGTTATTTTGTCTGATGAGAAAATGATTACAGGACGTACCGGGTCAGGTCTTCGTTCTCTGACAACTCATCCAGCCGTTCATTCACATAGTCTTTGGTGATTGTCAGCGTACTGCCGCCACAGCTGACCGCAGTGAATGAGACTTCTTCCAACAGGCGTTCCATCACCGTGTACAACCGGCGGGCACCGATGTTCTCTGTCTTTTCATTCACCGTATAGGAAATTTCCGCCAGCCGGTGGATGGCATCCTTGTCAAACGCCAGGTTCAACCCTTCGGTTGCCATCAGTGCCTTGTACTGGGAAATCAGGCTGGCTTCCGTACTGGTCAGAATCTGCTCAAAATCCTCGATGGACAGGGATTCCAGCTCGACACGGATCGGGAAACGCCCCTGCAGTTCAGGAATCAGGTCAGACGGTTTCGCCAGCTGGAAAGCCCCTGAAGCAATGAACAGGATATGGTCTGTCTTGATCATGCCATATTTGGTGTTGACCGTGGTGCCTTCGACCAAGGGCAGCAGGTCACGCTGCACCCCGGCACGGGAAACATCCGCACCGCCGGTGGTTTCAGAGCGGGAAGCAATCTTGTCCACCTCATCCAGGAAAACAATGCCGTTCTGCTCGACATTGGTGATGGCTTTCTGCTTGATGTCTTCCTCATTGAGCAGTTTGGCGGCTTCTTCCTCCAGCATCAGTTTCAGCGCTTCACTGACCTTGACCTTGCGGCTTTTCTTTTTACCGCTGTTCATCCCGGAAAACATGGATTTGATCTGTTCCGTCATCTCTTCCATGCCGGGAGGTGCCATGATTTCCATATGCGGTGCCGGCTCAGCAACCTGGATTTCGATCTCCTTGTCGTTCAGTGTCCCTTCCCGCAGCTGTTTACGGAAACGCTGGCGGGTGTTTTCATTGGTCGCGACAGCGGTTTTCTCCTTGTCAAAACCAAAATCCGGGGTTGGTGGAATCAGGATGTCAAGCACACGGTCTTCAGCCGCATCCGCCGCCTTGGAACGGACTTTCTTCATTTCCGCTTCACGGGTCTGTTTGACGCCGATGTCAATCAGGTCACGGATGATGGTATCGACATCCCGCCCGACATAGCCGACTTCTGTGAACTTGGTGGCTTCTATCTTGATGAACGGTGCTTCTGCCAGACGGGCGAGCCGTCGGGCAATCTCGGTCTTGCCGACGCCGGTAGGTCCGATCATCAGGATGTTCTTTGGCGTGATTTCATGCCTCAGTGGTTCATCCACCTGCTGGCGGCGCCAGCGGTTACGCAATGCCACAGCGACAGCACGTTTGGCCTTGGATTGTCCGACAACATGCTTGTCCAGTTCCGTGACAATCTCTTTTGGGGTCAGGTTCATAATTGTTCCAGCTTTTTACTTCTCAGGACTTCATCAGTCCAATGTTTCAATGATATGCGAGCGGTTGGTGTAAATGCAGATGTCCCCGGCAATCTCCAGCGATTTCTTGACGATTTCTTCAGGGCTCAGGTCCGTATTACGGATCAACGCCAGCGCAGCAGACTGGGCATAAGGCCCTCCGGAACCAATGGCACCGACGCCTTCTTCAGGTTCCAGGACATCGCCATTGCCGGTGATGCACAGGGTGGAGGTCTTGTCAGCCACCAGCAGCATCGCCTCAAGGCGGCGCAGCATACGGTCAGTCCGCCAGTCTTTCGCCAGTTCAACCGAAGCCCGCAGCAGGTTGCCCTGGTGTTTTTCCAGCTTTGCCTCAAACCGTTCAATCAGGGTGAACGCATCGGCGGTACCACCTGCAAAACCTGCCAGCACCCGCCCGCTAAAAAGCTTGCGCACCTTGCGGGCAGTGCCTTTGATTACGATGTTGCCCAATGTGACCTGACCATCCCCACCCAATGCAACGGTATTGCCACGCCGGACGGAGACGATGGTTGTTCCATGAAACTGTTCCATATGTTTTCCTGGTATTGATACGGTGAAACGATTTTACTGTAATGGGGACAAACCTTCCGGATTTCAAGAGGGCACCTGCCAAAAAGTCAGTTTACCCTGATTGCAGCCCAATAGCCTGCCCCTGGACTGCTATAATGCTGACCTCTGTCAGAAGGAGTCAATCAGGCAATATGTCATCAGCGGTTTTCAATGGACTGAATCCCCAGCAACGGGAGGCGGTCGCTTACCTGGATGGCCCCTGCCTGGTATTGGCAGGCGCAGGCTCCGGCAAGACCCGGGTCATCACCCAGAAAATCGTCCATATGATTGGAACCGGGAAATATGAGGCAAAGCATATCGCCGCCCTGACATTCACCAACAAAGCCGCAGCTGAAATGCGGGAACGCATCAGCAGGATGCTTCCCGACACCGAGGAAACCGCCCAACTGACCATCTCGACATTCCATTCCTTAGGCGTGCAGATCCTGAGGCAGGAATATGCTGCCCTTGGCATGAAGCCCCGTTTCTCCATCCTGGACAGCGATGACTGCTTTTCACTGATCCAAGACCTGTCCAAGACGACCGACCGTAAAATCATCCGCGATGTCCAGACAGGCATCTCCCTCTGGAAAAACGCCATGGTCACACCGGATATGGCGGTAAAAGCCGCAACCCGTGAGCAGGATGCCTATGCTGCCCGGGTTTACCGGAACTATGCCGCCACCCTTTCCGCTTATCAAGCGGTGGATTTCGATGACCTGATCCGTCTGCCCGTTGAGCTTTTCAGGCAGCATGCCGATATCCGCGACCGATGGCAGCGGCGGCTGCGCTACCTGCTGGTCGATGAATACCAGGATACCAATGTCAGCCAGTATGAACTGGTGAAACTGCTGGTGACCGGCCCCGGCAAGAAACCGATGTTCACCGCTGTCGGCGACGATGACCAGGCAATCTATGCCTGGCGCGGTGCAACCATCGAGAACCTGAAATCCCTGCAGCAGGATTTTCCTGATATCAAGGTCATCCGCCTTGAACAGAACTACCGGTCTTCCATGCGCATCCTGCATGCCGCCAATTCGGTGATCGGCAACAATCCGAAACTGTTCGAGAAGAAACTCTGGTCAGAACATGGCCTGGGCGACCCTGTCAGCGCCAAGATGATGCCGGATGAGGAGCAGGAAGCCGAACAGGTTGTCATGCAGCTGTCCAACAGACGTTTCGAACGGCGGGCGAAATACGCGGATTTTGCCATCCTCTACCGCAGCAACTATCAGGCAAGGGTTTTCGAGACCGCGCTTCGGCGGGAAAACATCCCCTACACCATCTCAGGCGGACAGAGCTTTTTCTCACGGGCAGAAATCCGTGACCTGATTGCCTATCTGCGCCTGATTGCAAACCTGGACGATGACCCCGCCTTCATCCGCGCCATCACAACACCCCGCAGAGGGGTTGGGGAAGGGACGCTCAGCACTTTGGGGACTTTTGCCGGACAATGGCGATGCCCGCTGTTTGAAGCCGCTTATAAAGGCGGCATCGAGGCGAAACTGCCGACGCGCCAGCTCCGTCCGCTTCGGGAATTCTGTGATTTCATCAACCGTATCGAAGAACGTGCAGGCAGACCTTCAGCCAAAGGGGAACCTGCGGCAGAACTGCTGGATGAACTGGTGAAGGCGATTGACTATGAACGCTATCTGTATGATGCTTTTGACGAGCGCACTGCCAGGACAAAATGGCAGAACGTGCTGGAATTCACCGATTGGTTGAAAAATAAATGCTGTGGCGGCAACCAGCAGGATGAACCTGAACGCACTTTGCTGGAAGTCACCCAGATGGTCGCCCTGATGACCATGCTTGAAGGCAAGGATGAACAGCAGGATGCTGTCCATCTCTCGACACTGCATGCGGCAAAGGGGCTGGAATTCCCCCATGTTTTCCTGGTCGGCGTGGAAGAAGGTCTGCTGCCACACACTTCCCGTGAAGCGGATGACCTGCCCGCCGAGAAACTGGCGCAAAGAATCCAGGAAGAACGCCGTCTGATGTATGTCGGCATCACCCGCGCACAACGGACCCTGCAGGTTTCCTGGTGCAGGAAACGCCATCAGGCACGCGAAATTGTCGACAGGGAACCCTCCCGGTTCATCAGGGAAATGAAACTGAACGAAGGGGACGCCGTACCGAAAACCGATGAAGTCCTGACACCGAAACAACGGATTGCCCGTCTCAAGACCTTGCTGAATGCAAAAAAAACGTAGGACGACGGCTGTTTTCCCCTTTTTGATTTTAAAATCGCGGTTGTGATGATGAATACGGACGAACGACCTATTATAGTAGATGAAAACAAACGAGATAGAAATACTTTTCCGCCAGCACTATAATCAGATGATACAGTTGGCAAGGATGATGCTCTACGACGACGAGGAATCGCGCGACGTGGTGAGCGAGGTGTTTGCCACGCTGGTAAAGACGGACATCATGCCGAGGAACGTTGAAAACTACTTGATGACAAGTGTCAGAAACAGATGTAGGAATCTGCTGGAGCATAAGGATGTGAGAGCAAAGTTTGAACAGCTTTATGTGACAGAGATGAAGCAAGGGAGTTTGGAGGAAGAAGATGATTTCTCACCAATGGCAGTTGAGCGTAAATATGAACAGGTCATTACCTATGCAAAGAAACAACTGACGGGACAGACGTTGATGGTATTCGAGATGCGCCACCTGCAAGGCATGAAGTATCAGGAGATAGCTGACCAGCTGGGCATCAGCAAGGTGATGGTTTACAAACATCTGACGAAAGCAATGACAATAATCAGAGAGTATCAACAGAAAATAATATAAGGACTATGGAAAAGAACGAAAAGATTCAGATGCTGCTTGACATGCAGGAACATCCAGAGAACTACTCGGAGCAGGAATTGAAGACGATGCTGAAAGACCCCGAAGTGCGTGAACTCATGGAGGCAACGGCACTGTTGAAGCAGGCTATGATCTGGGAGAATGCGAGAAAGAGCACTGTGAATGTGGATGCTGAGTGGCAGCGGTTTGCCGGACAGCATATCGCTGACAGCAAGCCCCGTCGCGGATGGCTGAAGGTTGCCGCCGTATTCCTCGGTGTTTTGTTTGTGTCGGGTATCACCTTTGCGGCTATCCACATAGTTCGGATGGTCAATAGTCAAAAGTCTCAGACCGTTCAGAACGAACAGCCCATGACGGCCAAGGCATCTACGACGATACCTGCCGATACCGTCAAAACCGACACCATTGCACCAAAGATTATCCGTTACGACGAAGCCACGCTCCAGAAGATTCTCACCGACATGGGCGAATACTACCGCTTGCGCGTGGAGTTGAGAAACGAGGATGCTAAGACACTGCGCCTGTTCTTCCAGTGGAATCAGCGACAGGAAGCGTCTAAAGTGTTGGAACAGCTGAATACGTTTGAACGCATTCACTTGGTGTTGAACGACAGTACGATTATTGCCGAATGACCATGAAAAGACTGATTATTTTTTCTGGAAGATTGGTACTCACCATTGTCTTCAGCCTCGTTACCATGCTTGGCAATGCACAGAGCATCACCCGACAATATGATAATGTGTCGCTGTCGAAGGCTTTGATGGAACTCAACGACCTGCAACAGACGTACACCATCAACTTCATTTACGACGAACTGGAAGACTTCCGCGTGACTACCAGCATCAAGCACAAGACCGTCACAGAGGCTATCATGCAGATTGTCGGCTTCTATCCCGTCCGGGTCGTGAAGCGTGGCGAGAGCGAAATCTATGTGGAGTGTACCCATAAGACTGAACGCCACTTGACGGGCACCATCATCGACGAGAACCGCCAGCCCGTGCCCTACGCCAATGTTTACCTGCTTCATCCATCAGACTCGACCGTCATCGGTGGAGGCGTGAGCAACGAGGCTGGCGTCTTCGTCATCCCCTACGAGCAATCACCAGTATTGGCTCGCATCTCATATGTCGGTTACAAGACCGTCTACAAACTTTGCGACCAGTCTGAAGTGGGAACAATAAAGATGCAGCTTGATAACTACACGCTGAATGGTGTGGTTGTGCAAGGTGAACGTCCGAAGGTAGTCCTGCAAGGCAATTCGCTGATGATGAATGTGGAGGGCACAGTGATGGAACGGTTAGGTACTGCTGAAGACGTACTTACACGTGTCCCGATGATTGCCAAGCGCGGCGAGGGCTTCGAGATCTTAGGCAAAGGCGCACCGCTCATCTATGTGAACGGACGAAAACTCCGCGACC
>CALGGD010000308.1 GCA_937916185.1 uncultured Oxalobacter sp.
GGCAATGGCGAGATTATTGCCACCTCTGAGGTTTACACGACCGAAAAGGCTTGCCGTCAGGGCATTGCCAGTGTGCAGAAAAATGCCCCGAAGGCAGCTGTTGAAAACCAGACGGTGGAAGGCTATGCCACCGAAAAACATCCCAAATTTGAGGTATATGCAGACAAGGCGGGGGAATACCGTTTCCGTCTGAAAGCTTCCAATGGCCAAATCATCGCCGTCAGTGAAGGCTACAAGGCGCTGAAGAGCTGCCTGAACGGTATTGCATCCGTCAAGAAAAACGCTGTCTCCGACAAGATTGTCGCAGAAGCGAAAAAAGCTTAGCCGATAGCTGGACGTGTCTGGGAAGGCACGCTTTGTATCTGCCTGTTATCTGCCTTCTTTCTGGGCAGAGGGGTGTCTGTCTCTCTGCTTTCTGTCTTTGTTTTCCTGAGCCGAAGGACAGGGCATGTTTCCCCCTTGGGGACTGAAAACATGCCCGTTGTTCTCTTGGATAAAGAAACCGCTGTCAGGTTCTCAATCTGATTGTTCCCTGTGGCACCAGCCGTTGTACTTTTATGGCTTGCCCGCGGGGGCGGCGGGGGTGTTTTTCCTGGCTTTCGCCCCGAAGAATGTCGCGGCGATGCCGCTGATGATGATGACCGCCATGCCGACCCAGCTGACCCAACCGAACAGGTCTCCCCAGATGATGATGCCCCAGATACAGGAAAAGACAATGCCGGAATACTGCAGGTTGGCGGTCAGCAGGGTCTTGCCCAGATGGAAAGCCCGGGTGTTCGCCATCTGGCCGATGGCGGCGGACAATCCAACCAGTGTCAACAGGACCAGCCCCCTCGGGCTGTGTTCATGGAATGCGATGCCATCACTGCCCGGCAGCTGTGTACTGAGCATGGTCAGGATGGCGGCACCCACGGTGCTGATGACGCAGAAATAGAAAACCACCCGGTATTCCGGCTCTCCCAGCTGCCCCAGGCGGCGGACCTGAAGCCCTGCCAGTCCCGCCAGGAAACCCGAGGTCAATGCAATCAGTCCCCAGAGATACTGTTCTTCCTGGATGTTCGGCTGCAGCACCATGACAACCCCGACGAAACTGACAAGGATGGCACCGACGAGTTTCCATTCAAACCGTGTCTGGCCGTGCAGCAGGCCACCGATGAACAGCACCAGCGCAATCCAGATCGGGGAGGTGTAGTTCAGGGTGACGGCGGTTGCCAGCGGCAATCCCCTGAAAGAATAGAAATGAAGGCCGAATGCGGTGGCACCGACTATCGCACGCCAGGCATGTTCCAGCGGAAACCGTGTCTTCAGCGAGCCTTTCTGGAAAAAGGTGATGACACCCATGAAAACCGCACCGACCAGGCTGCGGTACATGACAATCTCAAGCGTGGAATATTCATCAGACACGAGCTTGACACAGACTGCCATGAATGTCAGGCAGAGCGAGGTGACAAGCATCCAAAGTGACTGCATCTGGAACCGGAGAAACTATCAGGGGGACCCTCTGCCCTGAAAGGCAGGGCAAGGCAGGCCGGGAAATGCCTGTTTCCATGCATCAAATCACGGAAAATAAAGATTAAACCACTCATGGCGTATAATATCAAGTTTGGTCAGGCACGCTTTCCAGCATCTTGACCGGAACCTGATTTCAAGACTGCCATCTGCCCGGGAACCCTATGGATACTGAAGACATTGACAAGACCCCCGCTTCTTACGAGGAAGCCATTACTGAACTGGAACAGCTGGTTGCCAGGATGGAGGCCGGTGAACTGTCCCTGGAACAATCCATCGATGCCTATAAACGGGGCGCTGTGCTGGTCAGGTTCTGCACCGCAAAACTGGACAAGGTGGAAAAACAGGTCCGGATCCTCGATGGGGAAATCCTGAAACCCTTCCAGCCCGGCGATACGGATGAAGCTGAAAGATGAGTGACCGTTTCAACCAATGGGCACAGGCCATCCAGCTGGATATTGAAAAGGCCCTGTCGCATTACCTGCCCGAAGAAGCCGGCAGCCCGGGACAGCTGGGGCTGCTCAACCAGGCGATGCGCTATGCCGTGCTCAATGGCGGTAAACGCATCCGTCCTCTGCTGGTGTTTGCGGCAGGCAGGCTCTTTGATGCGCCGGATACGGTGCTGATGCCTGTCGCCTGTGCTGTTGAAATGGTCCATGCCTATTCGCTGGTGCATGATGACATGCCCTGCATGGACAATGATGTGCTCCGCCGTGGCAAACCGACCGTCCATGTCCAGTTCGGGGAGGCGATGGCCCTGCTGGCGGGCGATGCCCTGCAGGCGCAGGCTTTCGCTGTCCTTGCCAATGCCGGTGGTGATGCCTCACGGAATGTCGCAAGGACCCGCATCCTGGCGGAAGCCGCCGGTCCTGCCGGGATGTGCGGCGGGCAGGCAATCGACCTGGCCAGTATCGGAACCACGCTTTCCTATGATGAACTGGAGCAGATGGACCGCCTGAAGACCGGTGCCATCCTGAAAGCCGCTGTCCTGCTGGGCGCCCTGTCCGGCAGACAGTCTCCTGACAACAGGGCATTGGAAGCGCTTGAAGCCTATGCCCGGGCGCTGGGATTGGCCTATCAGGTGGTGGATGACATCCTGGATGTCACTGAAGATACGGAAAGATTGGGGAAAACCGCTGGAAAAGATGCCCGGGATGATAAACCAACGTATGTTTCTCTGTTAGGATTACAGGAATCCAGGCAACTGGCTGAAACGCTGTGCCGGCAGGCGCATGACGCCCTTGGGCCGTTCAGCGCGGAAGCCCAAAGGCTGCATGACATCGCCGACCTGGTTGTGTATCGGAAGAAATAATGAAGCTGCTGAATACCATCGACAGTCCGGCAGACCTCCGGAAGCTGCCACGGCACCAGCTCCCCGCACTGGTGGAGGAACTGCGCGACTTCATTATCCAGTCGGTCTCCAAGACCGGCGGGCACCTGTCTTCCAATCTCGGCACCATTGAGCTGTCAATCGCCCTGCATTATGTCTTCAATACGCCGGATGACCGGCTGATCTGGGATGTCGGCCATCAGTGTTACGCCCATAAGATCCTGACCGGACGCCGGGATCAGATGAAGACCCTGCGCCAGCTGAACGGGCTTTCCGGTTTCCCGAAACGGGAAGAAAGTGAATATGACGCATTCAGCACCGCCCATTCATCGACTTCCATCTCCGCTGCACTCGGCATGGCGATGGCGGCAAGGTTTGCCCACAGCAGCCGATGCGCCATTGCGGTCATCGGGGATGGCGCCATTACGGGGGGCATGGCTTTTGAGGCCATGAACAATGTCGGCATCTACAAGGACATCAACCTGCTGGTCATCCTGAATGACAACGATATGTCCATCTCTCCGCCGGTCGGGGTGTTGAACCGTTATTTCACCCAGCTGATGGGCGGTGGTTTCTATGCTGCGACTGAAGCCGCCAAGAACATCGCCCAGAATGTCCTGCCGTCACCGGTCATTGAGCTGGCGAAGCATTTTGAGAAGGATGTGAAAGGGCTGATTTCACCGAAAACGCTTTTTGATGAATTCGGGTTCAGTTATACCGGCCCCATTGACGGGCATGATATCGGCCAGCTGGTGGATGTCCTGCAGGGCCTGAGGCAGCAGAAAGGCCCCCGTTTCCTGCATATCGTCACCAAGAAGGGGCATGGCTACAAGCTGGCAGAGGCGGATCCGACCCTGTATCACGGCCTGGGCAGGTTCAGTCCAGAAGAAGGTGTCAAGTCCAAACCGGCGGTCAGGCCGACTTTCTCCAGGGTTTTCGGGGACTGGCTCTGTGATATGGCCCTGCAGGACAGGAAACTCATCGGTATCACGCCTGCCATGAGTGAAGGATCCGGCATGGTGGAATTTGCCAGACGTTTCCCTGACCGTTTCTTCGATGTCGGCATCGCTGAACAGCATGCGGTGACGTTTGCGGCGGGACTTGCCTGTGAGGGACTGAAACCGGTTGTCGCCATTTATTCCACTTTCCTGCAGCGCGCCTATGACCAGCTGATCCATGATGTCGCCCTGCAGAACCTGGATGTCACGTTCGCCATTGACCGGGCAGGGCTGGTCGGTGCAGACGGAGCGACACATGCCGGCAGCTATGATATGGCTTTCCTGAGATGCATCCCGAACATGGTCATCATGGCGCCTTGCGATGAGAACGAGGCCCGTCAGATGCTGACGGCTGCCTATGCCTATCCAGGGCCGGCGACTGTCCGCTATCCACGCGGTACAGGTATCGGGGCAGCAATCCAGGATCCGCCTGAACCGTTGCCCATCGGCAAGGGCGTTGTCCTGAGGAAAGGGGTGGACACCGCGATCCTGGCTTTCGGCACGATGGTCCATCCTGCGCTTGAGGCAGGGGAAAAACTGGACGCCACCGTCATCAACATGCGGTTTGTCAAACCGGTTGACCGTGAACTGGTCATCGAGACGGCAAACCACCACCATACCCTTGTCACAGTGGAAGAAGGCACTATTGCGGGAGGCGCCGGTTCTGCTGTGATGGAAATCCTGGCGGAACAGGGTCTGACCAATCCCGTCATCCAGCTGGGATTGCCGGACCGGTTCATTGACCATGGTGATATACCGACCCTGCTCGCCATGAATGGATTGGATGGCAAAGGCATTGAGCAGTCCATCAGGAACCGGCTGGGAAAAAGGGCGGATCAACGGAATACGGTGCAGGCTGCTGCACCGGTGGACGATTAAGGTTTGATAAATGAATTTCCGCAATTCAACAGATATTGATACAGTTCCTGATGGATGCCCTGCCTGCGCAGCCCCATCAGGCAGCAGTGCCAACATGGCAACCCATGCGATTCCTGATATCCAGAATACCCTGGATACCCGGCATATCACCATTCAGAAAGTCGGGGTCAAAAGTGTCAAGCATCCATTGAGGGTACAGTCCCGTGACGGTATCCAGCCTTCTGTCGGCACCTGGAACATGTATGTCCGCCTGCCAGACCACCAGAAGGGCACCCATATGTCGCGCTTCATCGACCTGCTGGAAAATTTCACCAGCCTGGATGCCGCCCCGCTGGATTTCAAGGTGTTCACCCAGCTGATCCATGACATGCTGGCGATGCTGAACGCGGAATCCGGCATGATTGAGGTCCAGTTCCCGTTTTTCATGACAAAGACTGCACCGGTCTCCGGTGTGAAAAGCGTGATGAATTATGAAGTCGGCATGAAAGGGGAAATCATCAACGGCCTATTGAAGACCACACTGTCTGTCCAGGTGCCGGTCACCAGCCTTTGCCCCTGCTCAAAAGAAATCTCAAGATACGGAGCGCACAACCAGCGCTCACATATCACTGTCCAGGCTGTCCTGAACGAAATCCTGCCGATTGAGGAGCTGATCGCCAATATTGAGGCACAGGCATCCTGCGAACTGTTTGGCCTGCTGAAACGTCCTGATGAGAAATATGTGACGGAATACGCTTACGACAATCCAAAATTTGTTGAAGACCTTGTCCGGGATGTTGCCGGCATGCTCAATGGTGATGACCGGATCGCCGCTTATGTTCTGGAAGCTGAAAATTTCGAATCCATCCATAACCATTCTGCTTACGCCTGCATAGAATATGACAAGCGATATAAGTAAGCACTCACTTACTTATTTGGAAAGGCTTTCCGGGCAGCCAGCCGCCCGGTTGGCCACACGGGCAAGGATGAACAGCAGGTCTGAAAGGCGGTTCAGGTAACACAGCAGGCCGGCAGGGATTTCATACAAAGACACCCCGACCTTGCCCTCTACTCCAAAGAATCCCACACGGCAGAGTTTAAAGCCATTAAGTCGTATCTCAAAAACACCTTGCAGTTTGATGCCAAGTGGGATGACCTTCACATTGTCTCCATGGAGACAAAATACGACACTACCATTGAGGGCATCGAAATAGGTGGCTACATTGACCGTCTCGACACTGTCAGGATTAACGACA
>CALGGD010000309.1 GCA_937916185.1 uncultured Oxalobacter sp.
AAAAACTGGTGGGCGCATTGCAGCAGATTTCGGATATCGACCGTTTGGTGAAAGGGCTCGATTCAAAACGTGGGTTCAGCGATGCCTGGGATGCCTTGACCCAGATAGGCATTGCATTTTCCCATAGCTGAGGAAATATGGAGGGGTGGTCAATGATGCCCCTTGTTTGACAAGACAGGAAAACCATGGAAATCAAGAGTTATATGACCCGTATCGGGAAGCAGGCGCGTGAAGCGGCTGGTGTTATGGCAAAGGCTGATACAGCGGTAAAGAATCAGGCGTTGCTGTTTATTGCGGAAGCTGTCCGCCGGGAAGAGGCACTGCTGCGTGAAGCCAATCAGAAAGACCTGGAGGCGGCACGGGAAAAGGGGCTTGAAGCGGCGCTGCTTGACCGTCTGGCTTTGTCTGACAAGGCGATTGAAACTATGGCTGTCGGCTTGGAGCAGATTGCCGCTTTGGCGGATCCAATCGGTGCCGTCACCAACCTGCGGTTGCAGCCTTCGGGTATCCAGGTTGGGCAGATGCGGGTGCCTCTGGGCGTTATTGGCATTATTTATGAAGCCCGTCCGAATGTGACTGTCGATGCGGCGGGGCTGTGCATCAAGAGCGGTAATGCGGCAATCCTGCGGGGAGGTTCGGAATCAATCTGCTGCAACCAGGTGCTTGCGGGATTGGTGAAGGAGGGATTACGGAAAGCCGGCTTGCCGGAAAATGCTGTCCAGGTTGTGGAGACAACAGACCGTGCTGCTGTGGGCGAACTCATCACCATGACAGAAGATGTTGACATCATTGTCCCACGTGGCGGCAAAGGCCTGATAGAACGCCTGATGCGTGAATCGCGCATTCCCATGATCAAACACCTGGATGGTATCTGCCATGTCTATATCGATGATGAAGCCGATCCCAAGAAGGTGCTGGATATCTGTTTCAATGCGAAATGCCAGCGTTATGGGACATGCAATACCATGGAAACCCTGCTGGTGGCGGATGATGTGGCAGACATCATCCTGCCGGAACTGGCAAAGCGTTACGAAGCGGAAAAGGTCGAGCTGCGTTGCGATGACAGGTCTTATGGCATCCTGAAAGGCTATCCTTATCTGGCAAAAGCGGTCGAAGAAGACTGGTCAACCGAATACCTGGCACCTGTCCTGTCTGTCCGTGTCGTAGCGGGCGTGGCGGAAGCCATCGCCCATATCAACCATTATTCCTCCAAGCATACCGATGCCATCATCACGGAGAATTACAGCAAAGCCCTGCAGTTCTTCCGTGAAGTCGATTCCTCTTCGGTCATGGTGAATGCTTCCACCCGCTTTGCGGACGGTTTTGAATATGGGCTCGGCGCAGAAATCGGTATTTCAAATGACAAACTGCATGCCAGGGGACCGGTTGGACTGGAAGGATTGACCTCCCTGAAATATGTGGTGTTCGGTCATGGCGAAATCCGCAGGTGATTGTTGATTTTCAAAGGAGCGGTTTATGCCGGCGGCCTATTCTTTTTTCTGTCCATGCCCCAGGGGGCTTGAAGAAGTCCTGTCCCAGGAATTACGGGAAATCGCCACAAAAAGTGTGACATTGAATGTCCATAGGGCAGTGCCGGGAGGTGTGCATTGTTCAGGAAGCCTTGAAGATGGCTGGCTGCTGAACCTGCATACCCGTATTGCCTCGCGCGTAGATCGGAAGAGCACACGTCTGAACTCCGGTCAAAGATGCGATTGTTGACCGTTTCCGTGCCCGTCTGCATGAACGTCCGACTGTCGATACCCGCAATCCAGACATCCGTGTCTCGGCATTCCTGGATGCCCATAATGTCACTTTGTATCTGGATACTTCAGGAGAGGCTTTGTTCAAACGGGGTTGGCGTACCGAAACCGGTGAAGCGCCGTTGCGTGAGAACCTTGCAGCAGGCCTGATCCGGATGACGGGATGGAAACCCGGGATGCCATTGCTTGACCCAATGTGTGGGTCGGGGACAATCCTGATTGAAGCCGCCCAGATGATGGCGGGGATTCCGCCGGGCATCAACCGTCATTTTGCATTTGAACGGATGCAGGGATTTGACAGGGAATGGTGGCAGTCGATGAAGGAACAGGCGAAGCGCAAAGCTGTAACCGGACCGGCAATGCTGTTTGGCAGTGATATTTCGACAGCAATGCTGGCGAAGGCGCAGAAGAATATCACGAATGCCGGGATTCCTTTCAACATTCCACTCCAGCAGATTGAAGCCCAGGAAATCAAGATTCCTGTGGACCGTCCGGGAATCATCCTGACCAATCCACCCTATGGTGAGCGTATCACTGTCCGGGGGAACCGCCATCTGGAAAAAGATGACCGGGCATCCCATTTCTACCAGTTGTTCAGCACCACCCTGAAACAACGTTTTGCCGGCTGGTCTGTCTATCTGTTTACTGCAGACCTTTCCGTGCCGAAGATGATGCGGTTGAAGGAATCCCAGCGCACACCGCTGTTCAATGGTGCCATTGAATGCCGGCTGTTCCGCTTCGATATGGTGTCGGGTTCCAACCGGACTGAAAAAGCGCCACGGGTTTTCAGACGTGAACCTGCGCAGGATACCCCATAAAGCTGTGCGTCCAGTCAAGACTCTGCTGATTGACAATTATGATTCATTCACCTGCAATCTTTATCACCTGATTGCAGAGGTCAATGGCATACCTCCTGTCCTTATCCATAACGATGAGCCGGGATGGACACCAGAAAAGTTCAGTCAGTTTGATAATATCGTCCTTTCCCCCGGTCCCGGCAGACCGGACAGGGAGGGTGATTTTGGATTATGCGCCATTGCCATAAAGCAGGGGACGGTTCCTGTACTGGGTATCTGTCTTGGGCATCAGGGAATCTGCCATTCCCATGGTGGACGGACAGTTTTTGCCAAAGAAGCCCGGCATGGCCGTCTTTCCCGGGTTTTTCATGGTGGTAAGGGCTTGTTCAAAGACATCCCTGTACCTTTTGAGGCTGTCCGTTATCACTCGCTGATGGTGGAAGGATTGCCAGATACAGTCGAGGTGGCGGCCTGGTCGGATGATGGTACGGTTATGGGTGTCCGCCATAAGAGCCTTCCGCAATGGGGCGTACAATTCCATCCTGAATCCATCTGTACGGGATATGGCAGGCAGCTGTTCGTCAATTTCCATCAGTTGACTGAATCATGGTGGCAGGACAGGAGCCCTCTCCGGTCAGATGTTTCTTCCTTGGTTGTGCCAGTCATGTCGCAAGACAGCAGCTCGGTGCAGCAGCAGGGAGCTTCTTGGAAACTGCTGTATCGGCGGATTCCTGGCAAAGGGATTCCTTGGGATACGGAACAGCTTTTCAATAATCTGTTCAGGAAGACAGGGTCTGCTGTCTGGTTGGACAGCAACCGAATGGGGTATGGGACGGGCCGTTTTTCTTTCCTGGGGGCTCCTTCCGGTGCTTATGGACGTATTGCGGTTGCTGATGTATCAGAAGGGACTGTCACCGTAAAGGGACAGGATGGCAGGAAAGGAAAATATTGGAAGGATTGCCTGGATTGGCTGTCGGAAGATATCAGGCGTCATCCGGTTTCCGTGCCTGACCTGCCGTTTGAATTTGCATTGGGCTGGATGGGATATCTGGGCTATGAACTGAAGGCGCAATGTGGTGCGGAAAATGCCTGCCAATCGCCTTATCCTGATGCAGGCCTGCTGTTCTGCGACAGGGGAATGGTTGTTGACCACCAGGAAAACACCCTGTACCTGCTGGCATTGGTTCCGGAGGAAGATGATGGAGCTGCCAACAGATGGTTGGCGCAGGCATGGCGGAAGATTGAATCATCGGCTGATGCTGGACTGTCTCAGGAACCGTTGCCTGATTCGTTTCTCTTGGCTGGACCGTTGGCATTGCAGCATGACCGGGAAACCTATATCGCCAAAATCAAGACCTGTCAGGAATTGATCAGGCAAGGCGAAACCTATGAGGTCTGCCTGACCAATACAGTGCATGGCAAGGCAGATGCCGATCCATGGACCGTTTACCGGATGCTGCGGCGGCGCAATCCGGCGCCTTACAGTGTATTCATGCAGTTTGAAGGTATTTCCATCCTCAGCTGTTCTCCCGAACAGTTCCTGAAAATCACCCGTTCAGGGACAGCTGTATCAAAACCGATCAAAGGTACCCGCCCACGTTCAGCAGACGATGCCTTGGATGCCCAAATAAGACAGGAACTGGCAGAGAATGAGAAAGAACGGGCAGAAAACCTGATGATTGTCGATCTGGTCCGTCATGACCTGGGATGGACGGCAGAGATTGGCAGTGTCAGGGTTCCGGAACTGTTTGCTGTGGAAAGTTATCAGACAGTACATCAGCTGGTCAGTACCATTACTTCAAAGATAAGGCAGGACAGTTCGCCGTGCCAATGCATCCGTTATGCATTTCCTGGCGGCTCGATGACAGGAGCGCCCAAAAAACGGACAATGGAAATCCTGGATAGGCTTGAAGGCACTGCACGGGGGATTTATTCAGGTGCTTTGGGATATTTCTCGCTTTGTGGAGCGGTTGACCTGAGCATTGTCATCCGTACATTGGTGATGCATGAAGATGGCCGTTTCTCATTTGGTGTCGGTGGTGCCATCACCGCATTGTCCAATCCTGATGAGGAATTTGAAGAAACACGGGTCAAGGCAAAGGCCTTTCTTGACCTGTTCAATACCGGTTTCCCGGATACTTGAGGAGGTTGGCATGACAGGTTCAACAGAAACCGTTT
>CALGGD010000310.1 GCA_937916185.1 uncultured Oxalobacter sp.
TGAAGGATGGCAGGATTATCGGTGAGGGGTTCACCCAGCCTGTCGGCGGCAATCATGCAGAGATTGAGGCATTGGGCAATGCAGCAGCCATGAATGAGGATATCCAGGGAGCCACGGTTTATGTCACGCTGGAGCCCTGCGCCCACCATGGACGGACGCCACCCTGTGTTGAGGCATTGGTCCGTGCCAAGGTCGGCAGGGTGGTGGCGGCGATGCAGGATCCCAATCCACAGGTGGCAGGCAAAGGTTTCAGGCGGTTGCAGGTGGCGTGCTTGAACAGCAGGCGCGTGAGATGAATCTGGGTTTCCTGTCCCGTATTGAAAAGGGACGGCCCTGGATACGGGTCAAGATTGCCGCCAGCCTGGATGGCAAGACAGCATTGCCAAACGGCGAGAGCCAATGGATTACTTCGGATGCTGCCCGTCTGGACGGGCACCGCTGGCGGATGAAGGCGGATGCGGTGATGACGGGCATCGGGACGGTGCTGACCGATGACCCGCAGCTGACGGTCAGGTTGCCGGAAGTGGTCCGTCAGCCTATCCGGATTGTTGTGGACAGCCATCTGAAAACCCCATTGGATGCCAAGGTGCTGGCGCAGGGGACTGTCTGGCTGTTCGCCGCCAATGCCTCCCCGCTCCGGATCGATGCGCTCAAGGAAAAGGGGGCGGAGGTTTTTGCCGCCATCAATGATACCGGCCGGGTTGACCTTGAAGGAATGATGCGGATCCTCTGTGAGCGGGAAATCAATGAGGTGCATGTCGAAGCCGGGGCAACCCTTTCTGGTGCCTTGATGGAGGCAGGGCTTGTCGATGAGCTGCTGCTCTATATGGCACCTTGCTGCTTGGGCAGGGGCAGGGATATGCTGGGCATCCGTGAGCTGCCGTCGTTGGATGACCGGATTGCATTGGATATCCGGGAGGTGACGCAGGTCGGCGGCGACCTGCGGATTGTTGCCAGGGTCTTGGACAGGAACAGGAAAGGTTGAATATGTTTACAGGCATAATCGAAGCGGTCGGCAGGATCCGTTCCGTCACCCCACAGTCAGAAGGCAATGATGCCGGCGTCCGTCTGGATGTTGATGCCGGTGCATTGCCGATGGGTAACGTCCAGGTCGGGGATTCCATTGCCATCAATGGTGCTTGCATGACAGTCGTTGAGAAGACCGGGCAGGGATTCAAGGTGGATGTTTCCCGTGAAAGCCTGAACAGGACTTCCGGCTTGGACAGGCCGGGCGAAGTCAATCTGGAGAAGGCGCTGGCGCTTGGCGACAGTCTGGGCGGGCATCTTGTTTCCGGGCATGTCGATGGCATTGGGACGGTTGTCCGGTTCGCACCGGTTGCTGAATCCCATGAACTGGTGGTCGAGGCATCCCATGAACTGGGGAAATTCCTGGCGTATAAAGGTTCGGTGGCGGTCAATGGGGTTTCCTTGACAGTCAACAGCGTGGAAGATGTCCCGACAGGCTGCCGTTTTTCCATCAATCTGATTCCCCATACCGTCGAGGTCACAGCATTGAAGCATCTGTCGGCAGGGGCAAAGGTCAATCTTGAAATCGACCTGATTGCCCGTTATGTGGAACGCATGATGACGGCAGGTGTCCAGGCATCATAATCTGTCAAAAATAATCCAGGGGATGGTTTGTCCTTTTCAGCGTGTGTGACTGAAAAGATACGGATTTGACGTTTTCTGATAGTCAAAAGGGCGTTTTTTGGGGAAATGTGCTGAAAATGCCAAAAAAATGATTGAAAGCTATTGACTCGTATTTGAGAGGTTGTCATAATCTCAATTCTCCGCTTACGAAACAGCCACAACGCGCTGTTGAGGCGTGAAGGTCTTT
>CALGGD010000311.1 GCA_937916185.1 uncultured Oxalobacter sp.
CGGTGATAGGCTTGGTTGGTCTGACCTTGCTCCAAGTGTGACAACTGTCTTTCTACCGCCTGACGGCTATATCCCTGTTCATCCAGCCATGATGAAGCCAAAGCCCTAAAACCATGCGGGGTCATTTTTCCGTGATACCCAATCCGGGAAATTACAGTGTTTATTGTTGTTGCTCCAAGCGGGGCATCCTTTCTTATTTTCCCCGTACTGAAAACATAACGCCCCGCCCCTGTATAGAAGTGCAATTCATTCAGGATGGCAACCGCTTGACGTGGCAACGGATAGACCTGTTCCCTGTCTTTCTTTGTGTTTCCAGCAGGTACAGCCCACAATCCAGCCTTCAGGTCGATATGTGACCATTCTGCATTCCTTACTTCACCTTTCCGCATGAAAAGCATCATAACCATGTGTAATGCTGATTTCACTTGCAATGATGCGTTATCCGCCTCAATCTTTCCCAGCAGGTCAGGCAGTTCATCAATGCCGATTGCCTTATGATGCGTTGTAACGTGACGTTTCAGGACATCACGGGTAATCAGGTCAAATGCAGGGTTTCGGTCTGTAACGCCCAACTGGATGGCAAAGCTAAAGACACGGGAAAGGATGCTTTTTACATTCCTTGCCATGTTTGCGGTTTTCTGTTTCTCGATAACCCGCAACAGATTTAAGACATCCCTTGCCGTGATGTCAGTAACAGGAATTGAGCCAATGACCGGAAAAACGTGCTTTTCCATTTTCCGCTGAATACTGTGCAATGTGTCATCTTGGATTTTTCCTTTTCGCACTTCCAGCCATTCAGCAGTGACCTTTTCCAGTGTAGATGCTTGCCGTGCCTGTTCTGCCTGTATGCGGTCTTTTTCAACCTGTCGGGGGTCTAACCCTTTTGCAATCTGTTCCCGCAATTCTTCCCGCTTCTGCCTTGCTTCTGAAAGTGTGATTGCAGGGTATTCCCCCAATGTCAGCAGGATAGGCTTGCCCCCTTTCAGCTTTGTCTTAAACATCCATACCTTTTTGGTCTTGCGAGCTTCAAGATACAGTCCTTGACCATCAAAAGCCCTTGGCGGTCTGTCTGTATGCTTGACGCTTCTGCATTTCGCATCCGTCAATGGATGAAACACCTTTTTATACTGTTTTCCGGCATCCATAGGGTATAAACCTTATTTGAGTGATTGGAGTATATACTCGAAATTATACCCTGTTTCTTGCGTTTTTGTGATACTCTTTAGAACTAATAAACTTGCACAGATAATGCAAGTCATTGGAAAGTATAGGTTTTTTACATGCTTTGGGATTCTTTGATTTTAGAATGACTTGTTATCAGGAAACCGTTCTGTTCAGAAGGTGTCTTCCCGATACCTTTTGCAGCATCCAATACCACCTGCACCAAGGCTGCTTTACTGGCTTCCATGGTATGACTGTCCGCAGATTTATCTTCCATTATTCCATTCCCCAAAATAGCCTTATCCCAAACCCTCATCATTTGAGATAGGCATATTCCTTTGCTTTCAGGCGGTTCAGCAACTCTTCACGCAAAAAGACCTTGAAGGTTCCGATGGTCTTGGCAATGATGTTTTCACCATGCCACATCTCCGCCTCACAATAGTAGAGCATCTCATCCCGGTAAATGACCCTTGCCTTGGCAGTCAGGATCTGCCCTTCTCGACAGACATGCTGAAAGACACTGGTTTTCATCTCCACTGTCGCGCCGGATGTCACCGCATCGACCATTGAGCGGGCTGCCAACCCCATGCAGGAATCCAACACAATCATCATTACCCCGGAATCCACAACCTGAAGTTCATTCAGATGTTCAGGCTTCAACAACAGACCAATCTCAGCCGTTCCATCCTTCATTGACAGTAGTTGCATACCAAGGTGCATATTGTTGCGCAAGGCTTCTGCAATCACCTTTCTCTGTGGCTCAAGGAAAGCGGAAAATGTTTCAGACATCATGTGAAAACCGGGAATACATGTAGCAGATTGTAGCATGTAGGCATTACAGCTTCATGAACCTTCTTGATACTGGCCGGTATTCGCCAAAAGCATGATTTTTTCTACGATTGACGATTTTTCTGTTGACATCCATAAGTTGAATCGCCATAATATTGCTTTCTGTTCCCCGATAGCTCAGTCGGTAGAGCGACGGACTGTTAATCCGCAGGCCGTTGGTTCGAGTCCAACAAGAGGCGCCAGCAGCGATGCCGCCGCTATGCGGCGGTATCGTTGTTAATTATGGGATTTGGACCATTAGCTCAGTTGGTTAGAGCAGCCGGCTCATAACCGGTCGGTCCGGGGTTCGAGTCCCTGATGGTCCACCAAACGCATAGGGGAATAGCTCAGTTGGCAGAGCGACGGTCTCCAAAACCGTAGGCCGAGG
>CALGGD010000312.1 GCA_937916185.1 uncultured Oxalobacter sp.
CCACCTGTCCCTGACCTGCCGCCTGAGTCCAGAGGTCAATGGGATTTTCCTGACCTGCCTGACCAGTTGTATCCAACAGGACACCCAGACGGTATCGGGCATCAGCATCTTCCTGCCCGGCAGCCTTGCGGTACCAGGACATTGCCTGCCCAAGGTCCTTTTCAAGTCCTTCGCCATGCTCATATGCCCAACCGACGTAGTACTGGGCACGGGCATGCCCCTGTTCCGCCGCCTTCAGATACCAGTGCGTGGCTTTGGCATGGTCAATCCTGACACCGATACCCTGGTCATATGCCATCCCCAGACTGAACTGCGCATCAACCCTGCCCTGCCTTGCCGCCCGCCGTGTCCAGACAGCGGCACGGGTATGGTCCTGTGGCACACCATAACCATGCGCATAGGCGATTGCCATACTGAACTGGGCGATCGGATAACCGCTTCTGGCTGCTTTCCTGAACCACCGGACAGCCTCTTTATAATCCTGCGCAACACCATCCCCGTTGTAATAAGTCTGGCCGATGCAGTACTGCGCCCTGACATCCTGGTTCTCTGCCGCCTTCAGCCACCAGTCACGCGCCTTGATGACGCTGCGTTCAACACCATCGCCATTCATATAGGCAAGCCCCAGATAGAACTGGGCGGCAGGATGCCCCTGTTCTGCGGCACGCTGCCACCAGTCAGCCGCCGCCTTCTCATCCTTTTCCATGACGATGCCATCCGCAGCGGCGGTACCGAGAAAGAAAAGAGCCCCTGCATGGTTCTGGTCAGCGGCTTTCCGGTACCATTCCAAGGCTTTGGGAATATCCCGCGAAACACCTTCTCCCAGGGAATAGGCAACACCAAGATTGTATTGGGCGCCTGCATGTCCCTGCCTTGCGGCACGCCGGTACCATTCTGCCGCTGTCAATGGATCCCTGTTGACACCCCGTCCCTCATCATATGCCAGCCCAAGGCTGTACTGTGCATCTGGATCCCCTTGGTCTGCCGCCATACGGTACCAATAGGAAGACTGGAAAGGATCACGGTCAACACCCGCACCTTCCTCAAAGGCAGCACCAAGGTAATACTGGGCAGAAACATGGCCTTCCCCTGCCGCAAGAATCCACCAGTGGACAGCCTCTTTCTCATCTTTGGGGACGCCAATCCCCAGACTGAGTGAGACACCCAGACGGAACTGGGCATCTGTGTGCCCCTGCTCCGCCGCCTTCCGCCACCAGTAGGCGGCTGTTCCAGCATGCCTGGCAATCCCATCAACACCCCGGAAATACATTTC
>CALGGD010000313.1 GCA_937916185.1 uncultured Oxalobacter sp.
GGAAGGTACGGATTGTATTTCACGCAAATAAATTGATTGGAAAGCTGTTTCTTTTTTGCAAAAAAACAGCTTTCCAATCACATCCTGAAAACCTTGAAACCTTGAAAATCAGGCAGATCCAGACACCGTTGAAGTCATTGCAATCACCCACCCACCATGCTAGAATTCGGAGTTTTCTTCTTCCCGCACCTGACTTGACGCTGGGGCGGGCATTTTTTCAACGTCCAAAAGGAGTACGCATGCGTCACTACGAAATCGTTTTCATCGTTCATCCGGATCAGAGTGAACAGGTTCCGGCAATGATTGAACGATACAAAAACAGTGTCACTTCCCGCGGCGGTAAAATCCACCGTGTCGAAGACTGGGGTCGCCGTCAGCTGGCCTATATGATCAACAAGTTTGCCAAGGCACACTATGTTCTGATGAACATCGAATGCGACAGCGAAACACTGAATGAACTGGAAACCGCATTCAAGTTCAACGATGCCATTCTGCGTCATCTGACCATCAAGATGAAACGTGCTGAAACTGGTCCTTCCCCAATGATGAAATCCGCTCAGAAGGAAGAATCCAGCAAAGCACCCGCAGCTGAACAGTCCGCTTGATTTGAAAAATCATTGAAAAGGAGAAATTTCTGACATCGATAAACAGGCTGACGCTTTCTGCGGTCATTGAAGAACGGACAGCCATCCGTTATACCCCAGCAGGCGTTCCAGTCATATCAGCGACACTGCACCATCAGTCCAGACAGATGGAAGCCGGTACAGTGAGAAATGTGGAGATAGCCCTTCCTGCAACCGCCATTGGTGGCATTGCGGAAGAAATCCAGAAACTGCCTTCCAACCGTATTTACCAGTTTGAAGGTTTTATCGCTGCAAGAAGCCTGAAAAGTCAGGATCCATTGTTCCATATCACAGGTTTTTCACTGATTGAATAAACCAGATTTTTATACAGGAGCCGAAAATGGCATTTGGTAAGAAATTCGACAAGAACAAAAACAAAGATAAACGTAAACAGCAGAACCCTCTGTTCAAACGCAAGAAATTCTGCCGTTTCACCGTCGCAAACGTAGAACAGATTGATTACAAAGACATCGATACCCTGAAAGATTTCATTCAGGAAAACTGCAAGATCATGCCAGCCCGCCTGACTGGCACCAAGGCACACTATCAGCGCCAACTGGACACCGCCATCAAGCGTGCCCGCTTCCTGGCCCTGCTGCCTTACACCTCCCTGCACTCTGCCTGATTTGTCGATTAATCTAAAGGATATTGGAGAAAAACATGCAAGTAATTTTGTTGGATAAAGTCGGCAATCTGGGCAACCTGGGTGATGTCGTCAAGGTCAAAGATGGTTATGCCCGTAACTACCTGATCCCTCAGCGCATCGCACGCCGCGCAACCCCTGAAGCCGTCAAGGAATTCGAAGCAAAACGTGCTGAACTAGAAGCCGCAGCAGCAGCCAAACTGGCAGATGCACAGGCACAGGGTGAAAAACTCGCTGGCCTGACTGTCCAGATCCTGCAGAAGTCTGGTGTTGACGGCCGCCTGTTCGGTTCTGTCACCAACTTCGACATCGCTGAAGCACTGACCAAACAGGGCTTTGACATCCATAAAGCCCAGGTCCGTCTGCCACAGGGTCCATTCAAGGCTGTCGGCGACTACCCTGTTGACATTGCACTGCACTCTGATGTTGTTGTCAGCATCACCGTTTCCGTTCTGGGTGAACACGTCTGACCAGCTGTCATCAGCTATAGGAAACCGGGGATTGATATCTCCGGTTTTTTACTGCCTGTTTTCCTGACAAGAGTCTTCCGGCATCCTCAAATGCAAAGCGGGAAAGGCTTGAATGCCCTTCCCGCTTTCTTTTTCTTGAATGACTGGAAACAACTTACAGCAGGTTTTCCAGACGGATTTTGGTGACCTTGCCCATGACCGTCGAAATCTGCTCGATCTTCTCGATTGCCGCATTCATGTTCTTTTCCTGGGTCTGATGCGTCAGGATGATGATATCGACCAATGTTTCCCCTTCAAGCGGTTCTTTCTGGAGGAACGCATCGATGGAAATGCTCAGGTCAGCCAGGATCCGCGTGATGTCGGCGAGGACACCCGGCTGGTCCTTGACCTGCATCCTCAGGTAATAACTGGTCGTCACCTCGGTGATTGGCAGGATTGGTGTGTCATTCATCGCATCCGGCTGGAATGCCAGATAAGGCACACGGTGTTCAGGATTGACCGTATCCACACGGGCGATATCCACCAGATCGGCAATGACCGCTGATGCCGTTGGTTCAGAACCGGCGCCTTTCCCGTAATACAGGGTGGCACCGACTGCATCGCTGTTGACCAGCACAGCATTCATCGCTCCCTCAACATTGGCAATCAGGCGTTTTTCAGGAATCAAGGTTGGATGGACACGCAGTTCGATGCCATTCGCCATCCGCTTGGTGATGCCCAGCAGCTTGATCCGGTAGCCCAGCTGCTCGGCATAGGTGATGTCAATGGATTCCAGTTTGGTGATGCCTTCAACATATGCCTTGTCGAACTGGACAGGCACACCGAAAGCAATGGCTGACATGATGGTTGCCTTGTGTGCGGCATCAATCCCTTCAATATCGAAAGTCGGATCCGCCTCTGCATAGCCCAAAGCCTGCGCATCTTTCAGGACGGTATTGAAATCCAGCCCTTTGTCACGCATTCCGGACAGGATGAAGTTCGTGGTGCCATTGATGATACCGGCAATCCATTCAATCCGGTTGGCAGTCAGCCCTTCACGGAGTGCCTTGATGATTGGAATACCACCGGCAACCGCTGCTTCAAACGCGACAATGACCTTCTTCTTCTGCGCGGCTTCAAAGATTTCATTGCCATGAACCGCCAGCAGCGCCTTGTTCGCTGTCACGACATGCTTGCCGTTCTCAATCGCTTTCAGGACAAAATCCTTGGCAACGGTATAACCGCCGATCAGCTCGACAACGATATCAATCTCAGGATTGTTGACCAGCAGATAACCATCAGCGACAACCTCACAGTCCCCTTTCACAATACTTTGGGCACGTTCGACATCACGGTCAGCAACCATTGCCACTTCAATACGGCGACCTGCCCGTCCCAGGATTTCTTTCTGATTACGCTTCAGGACATTGAATGTACCGGAACCAACGGTTCCCAAACCCAAGATACCAACTTTTACAGGCTTCATTTTTCTTATTTTCAGTCTTTATAAAATACTTTAAGCAACTTGCAGTTCTTTTTGCTTTTTAGGCGATTTTCCATATTTTTCACGGGCAAGTTCTTCTGTACCGAATTTCTTGCGGAGAAATGCCAGGTAATTGGCAAGCCGTCCGATAGCCAGCTTCAGGTCATCGGATGGCGGCAGGAAAACAACCCGGAAATGGTCTGGTGCAATCCAGTTGAAACCTGACCCTTGGACAATCAAGACCTTTTCACGGTCCAGCAGGTCATATGCGAACTGCTGGTCATCCTTGATTGGATAGATTTCTGGATCAAGCCGGGGGAACAGGTAGAGAGACCCTTTCGCCTTTACACAGGTCACCCCAGGGATTTCCGTCAGCAGCTTATGTGCCAGGGTACGCTGGCGTTCAAGACGGCCACCTGGTGCCACCAGGTCATTGATGCTCTGATAACCGCCCAAAGCTGCCTGGACTGCGAACTGCCCGGGGACATTGGAACAGAGCCGCATAGACGACAGCATGTTCAATCCTGCGATATAGTCTTTGGCATACCGTTTCTCACCGGAGACAATCATCCAGCCGACCCGGTAACCGCAGGCACGGTAATTCTTTGAAAGGCCATTCAGCGTCAGGATCAGCACATCGTTCGCCAAGGAAGCGATGGAAGTATGCGTGGTACCATCATACAGGCATTTATCGTAGATTTCATCAGCGAAGATAATCAGATGATGTCTGCGTGCCAGATCGACAATCTGTTTCAGCAGGGCTTCCGAGTACACGGCACCGGTTGGATTGTTTGGATTGATGACGACAATTGCCTTGGTGTTCGGAGTGATCTTGGCCTCCATATCAGCAATGTCCGGCATCCATTCATTGGCTTCATCACAGATATAATGGACTGCCTTGCCGCCTGCCAGGTTGACCGATGCTGTCCACAACGGATAATCCGGCGCCGGAACCAGCACTTCATCCCCATTATCCAGCAATGCCTGCATCCCAAGGACAATCAGTTCAGAAGCACCATTGCCCAGATAGATGTCATCAACCGTCACACCGTCAATCTGTTTCTGCTGGGCATACTGCATCACCGCTTTACGGGCAGAATACATCCCCTTGGAATCAGAATACGCTGTCGCATTCTGCATATTCCTGATCATGTCACGGACCAGTTCCTCAGGCGGATCAAAACCGAAGACACCGACATTGCCGATGTTCAGTTTGATGATTTTCTGCCCTTCCTCTTCCATCTGCCTAGCCCGATCCAGCACGGGACCACGGATTGCATAGCAGACATTATCCAGTTTCTTGGACTTGCTGATTTCATGCATTTTATGCTCGCTCAGAATCTTGATTTGATAAGAATCCCCTCTCAATAGGGGAAATGTTTATTTTGAAGAGTTGACCATGAATAATCAAGTCTTTATCAGAAAATTAAAGCCATCGAGAATCCCACCAATCTTCCAGACATATGACATTATCATCATTCAGAATATCTTAAGCCATCCGGAATAATCCGCTGATTTTGCTGTTTCTTTTGCATACACTTCAGATTATCATTACCCATGAATCTGTTTTTTTGACTGCTCCGTACATTATCCGGACAGTCCTGTGAAAACCGACACCTGACAACTTTGACTTGCATACTGGGAAAGACCATGTCAAACGAAACATTGAGCATGAACCAGCCGATTCCAGACTTTTCTGCCGAATCCACCATCAAGCCTTTCAAGCTTTCTGATTACAAGGGCAAGAATCTCGTCATCTACTTTTACCCGAAAGACAACACCCCGGGCTGTACAACCGAAAGCATTGGTTTCCGGGATGCCTACCCAGCATTCCAGGATGCCAACACCGCTGTGGTCGGCATCAGCCGGGACAGCCTGAAATCCCATGAGAATTTCTCCAGGAAACTTGACCTGCCGTTTCCATTGATCTCAGACCCTGAAGAAGTCCTCTGCAACCGCTTTGATGTCATGAAAGTCAAGAAACGCTATGGGAAACTGAGCCGGGGCATTGAACGCAGCACTTTCCTTGTCAATACCAAAAGAGAACTGGTTCAAGAGTGGCGCAATGTCAAAGTCGCCGGGCATGTGGATGAAGTCCTCCAGACCGTCAAGGACAGCCAGAAAGGCTGACAGTCCCCCATTTGATGACTGGAACAGCCTGTACCGCCCTGCTTTCCTCAACCAGAAGGATTACCTGCCACGGAGCCAAGATGCCACTGCCGACCATGCCGACAAAACCTGCTGACAAAATCAAGCATCAGGAAACCGCTGTTTCTGAAAACAACCAGCCGGAACCGATAAAAGCAAAAACACCAGCAAAACCAAGCAGGCTCCGCCCAAAGACAACCCAGAAAAAGAAGCTGTCAGGCACCAACCGTCAGACACCTTTAAGCAAGGCAGCCAGTCTGTCGGGTATTCCCAAGATCTTTGTACTGGACACCAATGTCCTGATGCATGACCCGACATCGCTTTTCAAGTTTGAAGAACACGATATCTTCGTGCCGATGAAGATTCTTGAAGAGCTTGACGCCCATAAACGGGGATTGGCTGATACAGCACGGAACGCCCGCCAAGTCTCCCGTGTGCTGGACCGTCTCATTGCCGATGTGGACAGCAATGTCCTGCTCTCCCAAGGCATACCGCTCGATAAACTGGGCAATATCGAGGCCAAGGGGAAACTCTATCTTGAAGCGGCAACGGATAAGCAGATTGCCGCTGACAATGACCAGAATCCAGACAACCAGATCCTAAGTGCCATCATCAAGCTTTCGAAGGCACAGGAAAACAGGATGGTCGTCCTGGTCTCGAAAGACATCAATATCCGGCTGAAAGCCCGTGCATTGGGTCTGTCGGCAGAAGATTATTTCAACGACCAGGTGCTGGACGACCAAGACCTGCTTTATCCAGGGCTTTTGCAACTGCCGGATGATTTCTGGGATACCAACGGCACCAACCTGACAACCCATGCAGAGAATGACCATCACGGGTACAGCCAGACGGTCTATACCTTCCAGGGACCGATTGTTCCCTCGCTTCAGGTCAACCAGTTTGTCTATCTGGAACAGAATGAGACCTTCCCACCTTTCCAGGCCCGTGTCACAGCTGTCGACAATGGCAGCGCCTCCATCAAGACCCTGCACGACTATACAACTGGAAAAGACAATGTCTGGGGCATCCATGCAAGGAACACTGAACAGAACTTCGCCCTGAACCTGCTGGGCTGCTTCGTGCACGACCTGCGCCTGCAGGTGCTCGAATTCTTCAACCGATTTTATAAGGACGGCGGCAAGCCTTATAAGCCGCTGAATATAGATCCCGAATACGTCGAAATGATCAAGGAGGAAATATAAAATGTTCGATTTTATCAATGCTTACGGCGGGCTTGGCCTTGCATTCCTCGGCGCCGCGCTGGCAGTCGGCTTTTCCTGCGCCGGCTCCGGTAAGGGCACCGGCATCGTCGGCGAGGCGGCCGCCGGCCTTCTGAGCGAGCAGCCCGATACCTTCGGCAAGTGCCTCGTGCTGCAGGTGCTTCCCGGCACGCAGGGCCTGTACGGCCTCGTCGTGTGGTTTATGGCTATGATCCAGATCGGACTCATCGGCGGCAGCGGCCTGCAGCAGCTGGACATCGCCCAGGGACTCTCCGTGTTCGGCGCGTGCATGCCCATGGCCATCGGCGGCTATATCTCCGCCGTCGCCCAGGGCAAGGTGGCCGCGTCCTCCGTGAATCTGATGGCCCGGAACCCCGAGCAGTTCTCCAAGGGCATCATCATGGGCGGCATTGGCTACATGGCCGTGCAGGTGGATTTTATAGTATCGTAATTCGTAACTCCTAACTCGTAATTATAGAAATGAGAACAATCGAGGAAATCAAACAGGAAATGCAAGAGGCCTTCATGCTCAGCGAGCCCCTGGCCACGGCCTACGGCTTCGAGACGGGCACGGCCTTCTCCTCCGTATTCTCCAAGGTCAGCATCGAGAACCTTCTGCTCTACATCGTCGCCGTGGGCATCTACGTCCTGGAAGCCCTATTCGCCGAGCACAAGACGGACGTGGACGCGGCCATCGAGGCCACGCTTCCCCACCGCCCGAAGTGGTACCGCGACAAGGTGCTCGGGTTCATGGCCGGGAAGACCCTCGTCGGGGACACCGACCAGTACGACACCACGGACATGACGGACGAGGACATCGAGGCCGCCCGCGTGGTGAAGTACGCCGCTGCCACGGAAAGCGCGGATGCCAGCATCCTCACCATCAAGGTGGCGGGCGAGGCGGACGGTGAACGCGCACCGCTCGACGCGGAAACCGAGACCGCCCTGCTGGCCTACCTGCGCGAGGTGAAGGACGCCGGCGTGCGCATCGCCCTGGTGAACCAGGAGGCCGACCAGTTCCGCTGCACGGTGGACATATACTACGACGCCATGCTCACCTCCGCCACGGTGGAGTCGGCCTGCCGCAAGGCCATCGGCCAGTACATCCAGAACCTGCCCTTCAACGGCGAATATACCAACATGGCTCTCATCGACGCGCTCCAGGCGGTGGAGGGCGTGAGGATAGCCGAACTGCGTTCCTCCGGCGTGACCGTCAGCGGAAGCCAGACGGAGACCGCCATCAACGCCCGGCATACGCCCGAGGCCGGCTACATGAAGGCCGAGGAGACCGATGTGACACTAAACATGATTGTGTACGATGGGCAAGTATGACATTGACATGAAGCGACTGGCGGTGCTGCTCCTGCCCGCCTCCCTGCGGCAGCCCCGTCTCACGGCACTTGCCCAGGTGCTCGTGGTCCCGTTGTCTGCGCTCCATCGCAGACTGACCGACTACCGCGAGGCAAAGGACTACCGCCTCAGGCATACCGGCCAGGTGTGCCACCTCCGCGCCGTGCTCAACGACCGCTTCGACAAGGTGGAGAGGGGTATCAGAATACTGGACGAACTGGATGGTGTGAATGCCATCCTGCTCCACCAGCGTTTACAGAACAGGGAGATAGTTGTCAGTAAGCGTGTGGACGGCGTGGCACAGCGTGTCGTCTATCGTCGCAACTATGGTGGAATCGGCAACCTTGATTTCTGGGTAAGCGTCCCCGACGAAGTTCGCACACGACCTGGCTACAGTGAGGACGAATTATATGCCCTGACAAACCTGTACAAACTTGCCTCGAAACGTTATGGTATCATTTATAACTAAAAAAGTGAAATATGGACAAGATTATCGGTAACTATCTATTGCAGCTATCCTTTCCATGGGACAGCGAGACGCTGGCATACCTTGCAACGAATATGGAGATGGCGGAGAAGATTGGCCGTCTGGCTGGCAGCAGTTTCATCATTTCAGGCTGCGAACTGAATGCCGCGCAGACAGCACGCACAGAAGGTTATGTCTATCTTCACAAGGCAGACGGCACTGGTGAGGTACTCCGGCTTGCCGCTGGAAATGTACAGGAAAATGTGCATGTGGTGACGGTAAACATACCCGTGACAGCGGGGGAAGTCAGCTATGAACGGGCATACACACGCCGGCATCTCGAATGGGGGGACGGTGGCACTGGTGAAGAGCAATACGCTTGGAGCACATTTGCCACGCTTGACAGCATTGCCAACAGCGTGTTGAAGTCACGCCTCGATACATTAGCCGGCCAGGTGGCACTTATACAGGGCGACCCAATCGGAACCATCAAGATGTGGCCGAAGACCACCCCGCCGGAAAACTACCTGCTTTGCGACGGTGGTGCCATCCCCAATGACGAACAGTATGCGGCCCTGCGTTCCATAGTAGGTAACAATACGCCAAACCTGAAGGGTCGCTTTGTCGTCGGGTACGACCCCGATGATGGTAACAACGATTCCAACACAAATACGAACTATACCAGGATAGGCAATAAAGGTGGCGAGCGAAGACACACGCTGACGGTGGGTGAGATGCCCAGCCACACGCATGGCTATAAAAAAGTAAGCGGTGCCCATATATCTGGTGGCTACTTGCGAGGGAATACTAATGATTTCGGATTGGAGGATGCCCAGACATCCGCTTCAGGTTCCGGCCAGTCCCACGAGAACCGTCCCCCTTACTACGTACTGGCCTATATTATAAAAGCAAAGTAAACGACAATGGCAACTATAAAAGCAATACTGAAGACCTACTTCGAGACGGGCAAGTACCCCACCGAGGCACAGTTCGCGGAACTTATCGACGCTTTCCGCCACGTGGATGAGAACATACCGATGAACGTCATCCAGGGGCTGG
>CALGGD010000314.1 GCA_937916185.1 uncultured Oxalobacter sp.
AGAACATCCTCAAAGGGTTTTTCCCAAACATGTCCGACCGCCAGCACCTGTTCATGATGCGGGCGGTTGTCCTGGGTTTCGCGGGGTTTGTCCTGGGCTTCGCCATGTACACCGATTCCAGCATCTTTGAAATGGTTGAGAACGCCTACAAATCCACCCTGGTCGTCGCCTTTGTGCCGCTCATGGCAGGCTTTTTCTGGAAACCCGCCAACAATTCCGGGGCGCTGGTCTCGATGATCGGCGGTGCCTTGGTCTGGATCCTGTTTGAAATCATCGACCCGGAAGGCGTTGTCCCCCCGCAGCTCTACGGCTTTGCCGTCGCCATCATCGGGATGTTCATCGGCTCCCTCCTGACAAGGAACCGCGATACCCCACCGGCGGCAACACCCACCGGGTCCCCCTGAATAAAGTGTCTTTCTTCAGGAAAAGCACTATAATTCAAGATTCAGAAAAGTTTTGGGAGCAATACCGTGCCGATTTATGCCTATCGATGTGAAGACTGCGGTTTCGCCAAGGATGTCCTGCAGAAACTGTCAGACCCCCCGCTGAAAACCTGTCCTTCCTGCGGGAAAGATGCGTTCAGGAAACAGGTGACCGCTGCTTCAGTCCAAGCCAAGGGAAGCAGTGCGGCTTCTGCTCCATCCCCTTGCAGCTGCTGCTGTGCGGCAGGCCCTGGTGGAACGCCCTGTGCATGACCGATACCCCTGACAACAAAGCCTCACCGTATCCAGTGATGGCCTATTAAACCAACCGGAAAAGAAAAAACAGCTATGTCCATGCGAACCAATTACTGCGGTCTTACAACCGAAGCCCTGCTTGGCCAGACAGTCACCCTCTGTGGCTGGGTTCACCGTCGCCGCGACCATGGTGGCATCATCTTCATTGACCTGCGCGACCGGGAAGGCCTTGTCCAGGTTGTCTGCGATCCTGACAGGCCAGACGTTTTCAGGACTGCAGAATCCATCCGTAATGAATACTGCCTCAAGGTCACCGGCCGCGTCCGTTCCCGTCCTGAAGGCACCAACAACGACAACCTCACTTCCGGCAAGGTGGAGGTTTTCTGTGAAGCACTTGACGTCCTCAATGCTTCCGTCACCCCGCCGTTCCAGCTGGATGACGAACATCTGTCAGAAACCACCCGCCTGACCCACCGTGTGCTTGACCTGCGCCGACCACAGATGCAGAACAACCTGCGCCTGCGCTACCGCATCACCATGGAAGTCCGCAGATACCTGGATGAAAAAGGTTTCATCGACATTGAAACCCCGATGCTGACGAAATCCACCCCGGAAGGCGCACGGGACTATCTGGTTCCTTCCCGGGTCAACCCTGGCGCGTTTTTCGCACTGCCCCAGTCACCGCAGATTTTCAAGCAGCTGCTGATGGTTTCCGGTTTTGACCGCTACTACCAGATCACCAAATGCTTCCGTGACGAAGACCTGCGGGCAGACCGCCAGCCAGAGTTCACCCAGATCGACTGTGAACTGTCCTTCGTTGAGGAACAGGAAATCCGTGACCTGTTTGAAGCCATGATCCGTAAGATCTTCAAGAACACCATCAACACCGACCTGCCGGAAAAATTCCCTGTCATGACCTATGACACCGCCATGGCGAAATATGGCTCCGACAAGCCTGACCTGCGTGTGAAGATGGCCTTCACCGAACTGACCGATGTCATGAAGGATGTACCGTTCAAGGTCTTCAGCAACGTTGCGAACATGCCAGGAGGCCGTGTCGCCGCCCTGCTGGTGCCAGGCGGTTCTGAAGAAGGCACCGGCATGCCACGTTCTGAAATCGACGCCTACACCCAGTTCGTCGGCATCTACGGTGCAAAAGGCCTTGCTTACATCCGTGTCAATGACATCAGCAAAGGACGCGCCGGCCTGCAGTCCCCGATCATCAAGAACCTGACTGACGAAGCCATTACCGCGACGCTTGAACGGACAGGCGCCAAGAACGGTGACCTGATTTTCTTCGGTGCAGACAAGGTCCGCATCGTCAATGACGCCCTCGGCGCCCTCCGCAACAAGATCGGCTATTCTGAATTCGGCCAGCGGCACAACCTGTTTGAAGACACCTGGAAACCTGTCTGGGTCATCGACTTCCCGATGTTTGAATACGATGAAGGCGAAAACCGCTGGACAGCATGCCATCATCCGTTCACCTCGCCGAAGGATGGGCATGAAGACCTGCTTGAGAGCGATCCCGGCAAATGCCATGCCAAGGCGTATGACCTGGTCCTCAACGGCTGGGAACTGGGTGGCGGCTCCATCCGTATCCACCGTGAAGAGGTCCAGAACAAGGTCTTCCGCGCCCTCAAGATCACCGATGACGAAGCCAAGGAAAAATTCGGCTTCCTGCTGGATGCCCTGCAGTACGGCGCGCCCCCACATGGCGGCCTTGCCTTCGGTCTTGACCGTCTGGTGACGCTGATGACCAAGTCTGACTCCATCCGTGATGTCATTGCGTTCCCGAAGACCCAGCGTGCGCAATGCCTGCTGACCCAAGCGCCATCCGCCGTCTCGGAAAAACAGCTTCAGGAGCTGCACATCCGGCTCCGGAAAGTCGATATGGCGCAACCGGCATAAAAGCGACAACAGAAAAGGGGGAAACCGCCGGGTTTCCCCATCTTTCCCTTGAACATCACCTACAAAATCCCGCAATCCATCCTTGCCGTCATCTACACCAAGGAAATGGATGTCCTGCTCATCGAACGGGCAGACCGCCCCGGCTTCTGGCAGTCCGTCACCGGTTCACGGGATTCCCTTGCCGAAAAACTTGAACAGACCGCCATCCGCGAAATCTTCGAGGAAACCGGGATTGCCGTTGTCGATACCGTCACTGATCCTGCCCCTGCCAGACGGCAGGTTGCAAGACGCTACCTCACCGACTGGAAAATCGAGCACGACTTTGAGATATTCTCTGTCTGGCGCCACCGTTTCGCCCCGGGTGTCACCACCAACACCGAGCATGTCTTCGGGCTTCAGGTCCCGGCCCGGTTCGATGTTGTGCTGGAACCCAAGGAACATCTGAACGCCATCTGGCTGCCTTGGAAAGAAGCCGCCCAGAAATGCTTTTCATGGACAAACCGGGAAGCCATCGAACAGCTGCCTCGACATATCATCGAGGATTGAATCCGCCGCCTATTCTTTCGGCATATCCGGGAAAAGGGTCTTCAGACGGTACTGGCGCTGGCGGTAATTGCCTTCCGGCCCTTTCAGGCCGCAATCCACCTTGTCGAAAAGCTGCGTGATACGCGCAAGGACCTGCCGTTGACGGCTGGGACGGATCAGGATGAGACGGCGCCGGCTGTGGCGGTAAACACTGCGGATGTCCACAAGGAGGCAGTGTCCCTGGTTCGCCTGGTGGATATCAAGCAGCAGGGCTTCCGGACGGGACAGCCCGAAAACAGAGGCCAGCTCGATCCGGGCAGCCAGGAAAGGATGGCTGGCGATGATGTCCGGTGTCATATGCTCCATGCCATAGACCGCCCATGGCACAGGCTGTGCCGAGTCAGAAATCTTGTCCAGCATCTGCTCCGCCTCTGTCCTGCCATTGCCCAGCGCCTTCTGCAGCCAGTAAATCGCCTGGATGTCATTGGTCTCACTGTCGCGGCGGCAACGCCATGCATGCATACCGAGCTCATACTGTGCTTTCGGATGCCCCAGATTGCCCGCCGTCTCAAGGTAATCCAGGGAATCCGCCATACTGCGCTGCGAGAATTCCGCCTTCTGGTAGATGAGTGCAAGGGCGTACCAGGCCTTGGGGGAACCCTGGTCCCCTGCCTGACGCAGCCATTTCACCGCTTTCTTGAAACTGGTTGAACTGGCGCCTTTCTGAACCCGGACACCATTCTCATCCATCTTGGCAAACCATAGGCCAAGCTGATAGGCAGCTTCCGCATTGCGGTGGGCGGCTGCCGTTTCCCAAAGGTTCTGCACAACGTCGATGGCACCATCGGTATTGGCAAGGGCAATGCCGCAGCGGAGCAGGAGCTTCACGGACTGCGCATCCAGCTCGACCTGCCTGCCCTGCCGTCCTTCCGCCTCAAGCACTTCCTCGGCAATCGGCAACGCATACTGCAGGAAAGTCTTATAGTCCTGCTGGTTCCATGAATATTCAATCAACGCCGACCTGGCATCCGGCACACCGGACGCCGCCGCCTGGGTGACCCAATAGGCGGTCTTGTCATCCATTTCGGCATAGGCTTCATGCTGGCTGGCAAGTTCCGCAAGCAGCCATTGCGCCTCTCCGATCTTCTGATGGGCGGCGGTTTCCAGCAGCTTGACAATCTCATGACGCCGTTCAACGCTGACAGGCGTATCGGCAAGCAGCATCTGGGCAACCACAAGGCCGGCACGGGGCACCCCATCTTTCAGGGCATCACGGTACCACCCCTCAATCTGCCGGCGGTCCGGCTGGGTGCGGATGACATCGTACGGGATATGCTCACCGATGA
>CALGGD010000315.1 GCA_937916185.1 uncultured Oxalobacter sp.
GATCCTGCATACCCTCTGTGGCAAACCCGCCTGCATTGTGACGAAACTGAACGGGGACTGGCAGCCTGACCCCAAGCCCATCCATTGTACGCAGGTCGGTGCCATGATGGCGGAAATGCACAAGGCGGCTCAGGATTACCCGATGTCCCAACCCAATCCGCGTGGTATCGCCTGGTGGATTGAGACCGTCCCGCAGGTCGTGCCGTATATCCCGGATGATGCGGCAAAGCTGCTCCAGGCGGAACTGGTGTACCAGCAGGCTTTCCAGCAGTCACCGGTCTATCACCGGCTGCCGAAGGGCCCCGTCCATGCGGACCTGTTCCGGAACAATGTGATGTTCGATGGCGATACCCTGTCAGGGTTCTTTGATTTTTATTTCGCCGGTGTCGATACCTGGCTGTTCGATGTGGCGGTCGCCGTCAACGACTGGTGCATCGACCTTGAGACAGGGGCGCTGGACCTGCCACGTGTGCGTGCTTTCCTGGATGCCTACCATGCAGAGCGTCCGTTCACCCAAGACGAGGCATCATCCTGGCAGGCAACCCTGCGCAGCGGGGCATTGCGTTTCTGGCTGTCACGTCTTTATGATTTCTATATGCCCCGTGAGGCGGAACTGCTGACACCGCATGACCCCAGACATTTTGAACGGATCCTGAAACTGCGCATCGCGGAACCACCCCCTGCATTGATTGTATGAACCGAATACCTGCCAAGACCGGTTGGGAATGGATCCGTACCGGTTTCACCATCTTCAGGAAACGCCCTTTTTTCCTGGTCAACCTGCTGTTCCTGTATATGATGGCGATTGTCCTGATCAGCATGGTGCCGGTTGTCGGGCAGATGCTCCCGGTCTTCACCATTGCCATGTTCTCCTTCCTGTTCATGAACGCCACACTCAGGGTGGACCGTGATGAACCGCTGACCTTTGGGGGATTGTTCTCGGCCTTGGACAGGCTCACCCTTTTCCGGCTGTTCGCATTGAGTGGCTGTTACATCCTCTTTGGCCTGATTGTCGCAGGACTGTCCACCGTCCTGGATGACGGGGCGCTGTTTGCGCTGATAGTCGCCCGGGAAGGCGCGCCCGAGCTCAATGAGGCACAGATGGCCCGGGCAGGCTATATGGCACTTGCCATCATCGTGCTGTATATCCCGTTCTTTATGGCAACCTGGTTCGCAGGGCCATTGATCGGCTGGCTTCATCATTCCCGGCATCGTGGGCGGCATCATCGGTCCGATGCTTGGGGGCATCGTCGGTGCATTTGTCATCTATATCATATCGGTCACCGTCACGACCGTGCTGTACTGTTCCTTTTACCCGACGTATCGTTCTATTTTTGGGATTCCGGTCCTGGAAGACTGATGTTTTGTCCATCAAAACAGTTAGAATTCAGACAGACCCTGTTTTTAAAAATCCCTGATGGTTTTCTGGAGAGGTGACCGAATGAAGAATCTCGAACCCACAATGAAAGCGGAAATCCTGGCGGAAGCCCTGCCCTATATCCGCAAGTTCCATGGCAAGACCATTGTCATCAAATACGGTGGCAATGCGATGACCGAAGAAAAGCTGAAACATGGCTTTGCCAAGGATGTCATCCTGCTGAAACTGATCGGTATGAAACCCGTCGTTGTCCATGGGGGCGGCCCCCAGATCAACAAGGCGCTGGGCAAGGTTGGCAAGAGCGGCAACTTCGTCCAGGGGATGCGGGTGACCGATGATGAAACCATGGAAGTCGTTGAATGGGTGCTTGGTGGTGAAGTCCAGCAGGATATCGTCATGCTGATCAACCATTACGGTGGCCAGGCGGTCGGGCTGACTGGCAAGGATGGTGGGCTGATCCGGGCAGAGAAGATGCAGTTGCCTGACCAGGAACGTCCTGGCGAGTTCATCGACATCGGGCATGTCGGCAAGATCAAGTCCATCAATCCACAGGTCATCACCGCCCTTCAGCAGGGCGGCAGCTTCATCCCCGTGATTTCCCCGATCGGGTTCAGTGATGATGGCGAGGCCTACAACATCAATGCCGAC
>CALGGD010000316.1 GCA_937916185.1 uncultured Oxalobacter sp.
AAGCATTTTGAATTGCCGCATAAGCAACAGCGTCAAGCAGAATATCGCCACATTGTCAAAGCGTGTGAATGAACTGGGTGTGAATGAACCGGTCATCCAGCAACAGGGGGCTGACTGCATCGTTGTGCAGCTTCCAGGTGTCCAGGATGTTTCCCGCGCGAAAGACATCATCGGCCGTACAGCCACCCTTGAAGTCCGTATGGTGGATGAATCAGTGACCCGTGGCACGGAAGAAACCTCTCCGATTCCGCTGGGTTCCGAGTTGTTCCGCCAGGGCAAGAACACCCCGGTTGTCCTGTACAAAGAGCCTGTGTTGACCGGTGAATACATCACCAATGCTTCCCCTGTGCGTGACCAGTACCAACAGCCGGCTGTCAGTGTTGACCTGAATGGCGATGGTGGCAGGAAGATGCGTGAAGCCACCCGGTACCGTATCGGCAAACCGATGGCGATAGTGCTGTTTGAAAAAGGCAAGGGCGAAGTGCTGACTGTGGCAACCATCCGTGATGAACTGGGGGCGCGTTTCCAGATTTCCGGCATGGGGTCTGCTGAAGCGGCGACTGACCTCGCCCTGTTGCTGCGGGCAGGTTCCCTGGCTGCGCCGATGCAGATCATCGAGGAAAGGACCATCGGCCCCCAGCTGGGCGCTGAGAATATTGAGAAAGGTTTCGCCTCCACATTGTATGGCTTTGCGGCGGTCGCCATTTTCATGATGCTGTACTACATGCTGTTCGGTGTCTTCAGTGTGATTGGGCTGGTCGTCAACATGCTGTTGATGGTTGCCATCCTTTCCCTGATGCAGGTGACATTGACGCTGCCTGGTATTGCGGCGATGGCGTTGACCTTGGGGATGGCGATTGACTCGAACGTGCTGATCAATGAACGCATCCGTGAAGAGCTGCGGGCAGGTTACAGTCCACATACCGCACTGTTCAATGGGTTCAGCTCTGCATGGGCAACGATTCTTGATTCGAATATTACAACCCTGATTGCCGGGATTGCGTTGCTGGTCTTTGGAACAGGTCCGATCCGTGGTTTTGCCGTGGCGCACTGTATCGGCATCCTGACTTCCATGTTCTCTTCTGTGTTCGTCACGCGCGGACTTTCCAATCTCTGGTATGGACGCCGCAAGAAACTGACATCCCTGTCGATCGGTCAGGTCTGGAAGCCTGAGCCGGATGACAGCAAGAAGAACTGAGACAGATAAGGCAGTATTAAGACAGGTTTAGGAAACAGGATAAGACATGGAATTCTTTAGGATTAAAAAAGACATTCCCTTCATGCGCCACGCGCTGATTTTCAATATCATTTCTGGGGTGACATTCCTGCTGGCGGTTTTCTTCCTCTGTACCAAGGGACTGAATTTCTCAGTCGAGTTCACCGGGGGTACCGTCATGGAAGTGTCCTACCAGAAAGCCGCTGACTTGGATGCCATCCGCAAGACCGTCCGCGAAGCGGGGATTGATGCGCAGGTACAGAACTTTGGCAGGGCGCAGGATGTGATGCTCAACCTGCCGGTGGAAAAAGATGTCACCGTTGCCCAGCAGAGCGAAAAGGTCATGGCGGCGTTGAATGCCCATGGTGAGGAAGCCAAGTTGCAGCGTGTGGAATTTGTGGGGCCGCAGGTCGGTGATGAGCTGGCGGAAAACGGCCTGATGGCATTGTGTTTTGTGGTGTTGGGCATCATCATTTATCTGGCATTCCGTTTCCAATGGAAATATGCGGTGTCGGCAATCCTGGCGAACCTGCATGACGTGGTGATTGTCCTTGGGTTCTTTGCATTCTTCCAATGGGAATTCTCGCTGTCGGTTCTGGCGGGGGTCTTGGCGGTGATGGGGTATTCGGTCAACGAGTCGGTGATTATCTTTGACCGTATCCGTGAGAACTTCCGCAAGATGCGTAAGGTTTCTGTGCAGGAAGTCATCAACCATGCAATCACCAGTACGATTTCCCGTACGGCAATCACCCACGGTTCCACCGAGGCGATGGTGTTGGCGATGCTGATTTTCGGCGGGCCGACACTGCATAATTTTGCACTGGCGTTGACCATCGGTATCTGCTTCGGCATTTATTCCTCAGTGTTCGTTTCTGCAGCGATTGCCATGTGGCTGGGTATCAAGCGTGAAGACCTGATCAAGCCGGTCAGCAAGGATAAGCGCAATTCAGATGGAGCCGTTGTTTAATGAAGTATCTTTCTGGTGCAGTGCCTGTCTGACCAGGCATGCCGTCTGATTATCAGTTTTTTTCGGAGAAGAAGATGTATCAACATATCAAAGTTCCACAGTCAGGTGACAAGATCACCGTCAATGCGGATTTTTCCCTGAATGTTTCCGACCATCCAATCATTCCATTCATCGAGGGTGACGGTATCGGTGCTGACATCACACCGGTCATGCGCAAGGTCATCGATGCGGCTGTCGCCAAGGCATATGCCGGCAAGAAACAGATTGAATGGATGGAAATCTATGCAGGTGAAAAGGCACTCAAGGTTTATGGTGAAGGTGTCTGGCTGCCACAGGAAACTATGGAAGCCCTGCGTGATTTCGTCATTTCCATCAAGGGTCCGCTGACCACCCCGATTGGCGGTGGCATCCGCTCCCTGAACGTTGCCATGCGCCAGGGGCTTGACCTGTATGTCTGCCTGCGTCCCATCCGTTATTTCAAAGGCGTCCCTTCCCCTGTCCGCGCACCGGAAAAGACCAACATGGTCATCTTCCGTGAGAACACCGAAGACATCTATGCGGGTATTGAATGGGCAGAAGGTACGCCTGAAGCCCAGAAAGTCATTGATTTCCTGACAAAGGAAATGGGTGTTTCCAAAATCCGTTTCCCACAGACTTCCGGCATCGGCATCAAGCCGGTCTCCCGTGAAGGGACAGAACGTCTTGTCCGCAAGGCCATCCAGTATGCGATTGACAATGACCGTCCGGCAGTGACCCTGGTTCACAAGGGCAACATCATGAAATTCACCGAAGGCAGTTTCCGTGACTGGGGTTATGCACTGGCACAGAAAGAATTCGGAGCCGAAGTCATCGGTAAAGGACCATGGTGCAGATTCAAGAATCCAAAGACCGGTAAGGAAATTGTGGTCAAGGATGTCCTGGCGGATGCGTTCCTGCAGGAAATCCTGCTGCGTCCTGAACAGCACAGCGTGCTGGCAACCCTGAACCTGAATGGTGACTACATTTCTGATGCACTGGCGGCACAGGTTGGTGGCATCGGTATTGCCCCAGGTGCGAACATGTCTGATTCCGTGGCGATTTTTGAAGCAACCCACGGTACAGCACCGAGCATGGCGGGCAAGAACAACGTCAACCCAGGTTCGATGATCCTGTCTGCTGAACTGCTGCTCCGCCATATCGGTTGGACAGAAGCCGCAGACATCATCCTGGATTCCATGCAGAAAGCCATTTCTTCCAAGAAAGTCACCAGTGATTTTGCTGCCCTGATGGAAGGGGCGACCGAAGTTTCCACCACAGCATTCGGTGACCTGATGATTGCCTGTATGTAATCAGGCGTTTTCTTCATCAAGTAGAAAAACAGAAATGCCCGGCAGCCTGAAGGTTGCCGGGCATTTCATATCTGTTGCTGATTGGATAGGTCTGCCAGCCGTTATTTCGTGGCAGGAATCGCTCTCAGCCAATTGAGCATGTCATTCAATTCATGCCAGTCCAACGTATGATCCATATCATACGCATGGAATTCCACGTTGTAGCCCAGTTCCGTCAACTGGTTCTTGGCGTTCTTGCCTCGGTAGAAAGGCACAACGGGGTCTTCTGTCCCATGGGCAATGAAGACAGGTGTATCCTGGTTGATTTCAGTACGGTTCTCTTCAAACTTCTGCCGGAGCGGGATATAGCCGGAAAGCGCGATGACACCGCCCAGTTTCTCGAAGTGGGTCAGACCGACATGCAACGCCATGGCGGCGCCTTGGGAAAAGCCTGCCAGCAGGATTTTCTCGGATGGCATCCCCTTGATTTTCTCATTGTTGATCAGGATATGGATCAGTCCGGTAGAATCAATGACACCCTGTTCATCTTCCATATCGCGTTCTTCAAAATCGGTATAGATGTCAAACCATGCGCGGGCTGGCAGCCAGCTGTGTGCTGTAATCGGACGTTCAGGCGCATTCGGGAAGATGAAGCGGATGGCTGGCAGTCCTGTCAGGTCAAAATGCTCAAGCTGGGTGCTGAACAGCGTATGGAAGCTGGCGCCTTCGTCGCCTAAGCCATGCATCCAGATAATGGTGATCTGAGGGTTTTCGCCGGTTTCATAGCGGCTGAACTGGAGTCTAGGTGCATTCATGTTAGGTGTCATGGGGTCACTTTCTGTTTTTCAAATAAATAAAAGGGAAACTGTATTTTAAAGGGTTTTCTTGGCAGGACGCCATGCCTTGCAATGTTTTTCGTCCGTTTC
>CALGGD010000317.1 GCA_937916185.1 uncultured Oxalobacter sp.
AGGGAAAAATTGAAGAAAGTGCGTCTGGATACCGCAATTTCAGCGGTTGTTCAGATGTTCCTTAGATCAATCTCTTGACCTGATTTTTAGTCATATATGGATCCGGGGTACTGTCCCTCCTGTTTTTCAGCAGGATTTCCATGCGTTGCCTGGACCTGAATATTTCTGCTGCGACGGCATAATCATCAGCCATCACCATTGGCAGGTTCTCCAGGTAACGGGTCGGGAAAGCACTGGCATGAGGATTCTGCATCTTGCTTTTCAGATAGGCTGTCACTGCATCAGATGTCAGATAGCGGTAAACCTGTTCTTGAGACCAATACCATGGTTCTTCCTGCCAGTCTGTCAATCTTTCTGTCTTTTTCTTTCGGACAATCATCAGCGATGGACTGGCTACCCAATTGTCAGGAACTTCCTCAGCCAGAAAAGCGATTTTGCCCAGTTGTTCCTTGCTTCCACGCGTTACCAACAGGATATCGTACCGCTGCAACAGAAATTGGGCAGATTCATCCCGTTTGACCCTGACCTGTTCAGTCGGCTGGCGCACGCCCCCGCCAATCTTCAGGTCTTCCGCTTCCACCACAAGGCAGTCTATGCCGTCTTCATCCGCCGATGCCAACGGCAGTTTCTGAAAAGCAGTCAAATCGGCAATATCCGGTAAAACAACCCGACTTTCCGATGCAAGCTGGAACCACATACGGTTCCTTGAACTAATCGGATAGCGTGAAACGTCCAGACTGAACCTATTTTCCTGCATTTCGTCCAACGAACAGATGCAAGTATAGTCCGCATACTCAGGGACACCGCTCAACGCATTGGACATTTCCAAGACAAGGGGATGCTTTACGAGTTGATCCTTATCTATTCTGTCAGGATCACCAAATCCCCTATGCGTGAACAGCAGCTTTTTCACCTCATCTGCTTTCAGCCAACAGTAAGAACCAGCTTTCACTGAAAGCTGTTCAGCAGAGAGGTCAACCATCTGTACGCCATTGAACCGCTTCACCGCAAAATCGATATACAGCATGACTGGCTGTTGACGTCGATCAAAAGGATTCTTGAAAGGAAGCAGGGCAATCTTACGCACCCGGCCAGATTCCACCATTTTTTTACGGGCATTCAATTCCTCATCAGGCAGCCGCTTCTCCAGAATCCGGTCTTGAGTTGTGAAAAAGATGACTTTCCCTGAATGCCATCTGCGCAACCTTTCCAAAACGCCCAGCCATTGCCTGCTGGCTCGCTTGTCAGTATTTTCCAGAATCAGTTCAGGATTGAACAGGCAGATGACTGCGGAAACAGGGGCTGGATAGGCTTTATACATATCATCGTAGGCAACATATTCCGCACGGATATTCCCTCGGCTGAACTCATTCAGCATATTTGCCAGTTCTACATCTGCAGGACTGGAACACCGGATAATGCAGTCGATACCACAGCCCGCCAGCCAATAGGGAAGGAAACCCATCTCTGACATCAGCAGAAGAACCGGTGCATCACCGTCACGCCAGTTGGAAACAATGTCTCCCAAGTTAGGGATGTAGTTGGTGCCATGACAGAAATACCGGGCTTCATCAAAAAAACTCCGGCAGGCATCAAAACCAATCTCCTCATCTGTTGCACTTTCGTCAATGTCCAGATAAGAAAGCATCGTCCCTTTCAACTCTGCCCTCCAAAAGGCTTCTTCCAGCCGATGTTTCAATACAGGATTCAACGCTGGGCAGTCTGATGCATACCTGTTCAAAACAATCTCAAAAGACGACAATTTAATTTCTTGGATTTCATTTTTCCGGCGGGCAAGTACATAGTTCAAAAAAAACGCCGTAATAATCCTGGCATCAGTCTCTGTACTATTTAAACGACGCAGGGAAACAGAAACCCTATAGCGCCTTTCCTCGGAAAACCTTCGCCTAATCTCTTCCGTCAGCTTTTTAGTCACCAGTTTTGGCATTGGTGTAGATTTATTTTTCGAATTTCCCATTAGAAATTCCTTTCGTAAAATCTTTTAACCATAACCACCAGCATCGTCTGCTGGCTGGTTTCTCTTTTGCCCCTTATGGGGGCTGATTATTTCAATGCCTGTCGAACCTGACCGGCAATGGACGCGCCGATCCTGTCAGTCCATTGCAGGCAAGCGCAACAACACCTGCCTACAGGCATCGGAAAGAGGGATTACTCATTTTCAAAATGAGGTTTGGCTCTTCATCTGTCCGGCAATTCATTCTGATTGGTCTGCCTTCAGCGCTGCACCTTGGATGGCCAAGGCAATCATCGAACGTCGCTGGGCAGCTTCCGGAATCCGGCACCGGAATCATGAATAAAATATAGCAAGACCTGCCTTGTTGTGGCAAATGGCTAGCAGGCGTATCTACCGCTCCACCAGAATGCCATTGACCTTGTCCATCCGGTACTGGTGGATGTCGCCTTTGACGATATGTTGACAGACTTCGATGGCGGTCTTGGCATTAATCCGGAACCATTCCCGAGCCTCGACCATCTTGCCTGTTCTGGTCTTGACCTTGAGGGGCAACCGGACTTCATACAGGAAAGCATGGATGAATTTCTCGAACTGGTGGACGTTCATGTTGAAGCATTCAAACTGAGCAAGGACTTCAACGGGAGCCATCAGATAGGTCGGCTCTTCCTCGGCATGGGCAATCCGTTCTTCCACCGTCTGCGTGGTAAAACCTATCTTCACCAAGTGTCCGGTATCCCGGTAAGGTGCCAGCGAAGGCTCAGTGCTTCTGGTTTTCAGGATGTAAATCCAGCCTTTAGACTGGTCTTTCGCTGAGAGATAAGGCTCAGCTTTTTCCATCAGCGCAGTCATCTCATCTGCTGTCTGGATGATGGCACGCCCCTGCTTGTCTTCATACAATGCCGCCGCTAACGAACGTTTCAGCATATTGCTTTCGGTGCCGTTCCCAAAGATAATCCGCAGACGGGGATTGTCCCGTTCATAGTTTTCAGCGGATTCTTTGATGATTCTGTCGATGTAGCACATCACCCCACGAAGGATATAGAACTGCCCGGGAGTAATCTGTTCTGTTGACGTGAAACGGGCAGTCTTGGCAATGCCATTTTCAATCTGGCGCTGGTTGTCAGCAAACAGCTTGGCAAAATCGGCAAAATCTGAACAGACCGTCCGGGTGGCAATCTCATCCGGACGCGTCCGTTCCTGTTCCGTTTCAACCTGCACATGGTTCAGGTCAAGGATGCTGCTGTCGATACCACCCAACAACGAAC
>CALGGD010000318.1 GCA_937916185.1 uncultured Oxalobacter sp.
CACCGAAACTGCATAAGGTTCTGGGGGTTGAATCACCGGTTTTTGACTGATCTGCCTTTTTCCTGTAAAAACCGTCAGTACCGATGGCTACTGACGGTTTTTGATTTTGCATACCACTGATATGACAGATTCCAATCCCACGTCTCCGGATGCTTTGACAGAAAAAATCCTCGCCCTGCTGCCACAGACACAATGCACCCACTGTGGCTATGTCTCCTGCAGGTCTTACGCTGAAGCCATTGCCCATCAGGAAACTGACATCAACCGCTGCGCAACAGGCGGACAGAAAGGCATACACCGGCTTGCAACCCTGCTGGATGTTGAAGAACCTTTGCTCGACACCGCCTACGGGGAAGAATCCCCCCGTTCTTCTGCAACCATTGATGAATCTGCCTGTATCGGCTGCACCATCTGCATCAGGATGTGTCCGACCGATGCCATCATCGGCGCATCTGGCATGATGCATACCGTTGTCCAGGACTTCTGCACAGGATGTGGCCAATGTGTGCCCCGCTGCCCATTGGATGCCATCTCCCTGCATCCCGTCTCAGGCAACCTGACCGGCTGGGATGCCTGGTCTGAAGAACAGGCTTGGAACGCCAGGCTCCGCTATGAGCGGAAACTCGCCAGATTGCACAGCCGAACCGATAATCCAGAACCAGTATCAACAGACAGCGGTACCCAGACAATTCCTGCCATAGCAAAAAAATCCGCATTGGTACGCAAAGTCATTGAACGGGCAAGAGCCCGTTTGAAAGCCTTCGGCATCCATACTGCCCATTGACCGCATAGTCAGCAGATTTACCCAAAACGTGGCATGATGTCACCATAATTGACATCATGCCTGTAAGAGCCATGTCCCCTGAAAAAACCACCCAGGTTTTTGAACGGTTGAAAGCTGAGAGACCTTCTCCCCGTTCTGAACTGAAATTCAAGACACCTTACGAACTGCTGGTTGCCGTCATCCTTTCCGCACAGGCGACAGACATCTCTGTCAACAAAGCGACGGAGAAACTGTATCCCGTTGCCAATACCCCCGAAAGCATTGTTGCCTTAGGCGTGGATGCCCTGAAAGACTATGTGAAAACCATCAACCTGTATCCGACCAAAGCCAAGAATATCATGAAGATGTCGGAAATCCTGCTGGAGAAACATGGGGGGCAGGTGCCGGATAACCGGGAAGACCTGGAGGCATTGCCTGGTGTTGGCAGGAAAACCGCCAACGTCGTCCTGAATACGGCATTCAACCAGCCGACATTAGCTGTTGACACCCATATTTTCAGGGTCGCCAACCGAACAGGCCTCGCTCCCGGGAAAAATGTGCTGGAAGTGGAGAAGTGCCTGCTGAAAATTGTACCTGAAGCCTATCTGCTCAATGCGCACCATTGGCTGCTGCTGCATGGACGTTATGTCTGCAAGGCAAAATCATTCAACTGTGCCGACTGCCTGCTGAACGACCTCTGTGAATTTCCAGACAAAACAGGCGGTATCTGATTCAAGACACCGCCTGCCCAAGATTTTGAGAGGGTATCAGACTGCGCGCCGACGTGGCATTCCCTGACTGACACGGGCTCCTCGACCACGTTGCTGGGTATTCCTGCCTTTTGCCCCTTTCTGCCCGGCTCCTATATAGCCATAAGAGGTTTGTAATGGATCCGGCTGACGTCCCCCTTGGGTTTTCTGGGAAAAAGATGATTTGCCACGTCGTGATGTTATCGGCTTCTGGCTATGCCCATCTGCTGTTGGTTTCTTCTGGGAACCGGCTGTTTTCCTACCCTTGCGCATATCTGAATCTTCAGATGGTTTCTTGATTTCCATGCCACACAGACGGAGCAGGCTGCGGACTTCATTGGCTTCAAGTTCTTCCCAACGTCCCCGTTTCAGGGTCTTGGGCAAGGTCAACGCACCATAACGGGTTCGGATCAACCGGGAAACGGTCAGGCCAACCGCCTCGAACATCCGACGGACTTCCCGATTACGCCCTTCACCAATCGTGACACGATACCAGCGGTTGACCCCTTCACCACCGCCATCTGCAATCTTGGTGAACTGTCCAAGACCATCCTCAAGCTCAACACCTGCCAGCAGTTTTTGGCGGGAACCTTCATCCAGTTCACCCAACGTGCGGACAGCATACTCACGGTCGATGTTGTAACGTGGGTGCATCAAACGGTTTGCCAAGTC
>CALGGD010000319.1 GCA_937916185.1 uncultured Oxalobacter sp.
ACAGACAGCCGTCTGGCATTGGGGGTTGGAGAAGCATCAACGAGCGCCTGGATTTCGACCAGCAAAGGCCGCATGCCTTCCAATGTCGCCATGACACAGGAGCCGGCAATCTGCTGGTCATGGCGTGTCAGGAACAGTGCGGAAGGATTGGAAACGCCCTTCAGTCCTTTATCGGTCATGGCGAAAACCCCCAGCTCATTGACAGCGCCGAAGCGGTTCTTGAAAGCCCTGATCAGGCGGAAACTGGAATGGGTGTCCCCTTCAAAATACAGGACGGTGTCCACGATATGCTCAAGCACACGCGGTCCCGCCAAGGTCCCTTCTTTCGTGACATGGCCGACCATGATGATGGTTGTGCCAGAGACCTTGGCATATCGGGTGAGCTGGGCTGCGCATTCCCTGACCTGGGCAACCGAACCGGGTGCTGAAGTCAACGCATCGGAATAAGCCGTCTGGAGGGAATCGATGACAGCAATCTGTGGCTTGAGGGTATCGAGGGTATCCAGGATTTTCTCAAGCTGGATTTCCGCCTGCATCTGGAGATGCTGTGCCTGAAGTCCCAGGCGTTTTGCCCGTAAGGCAACCTGTGAGCCGGATTCCTCACCACTGACATAGAGCACCTTCCGGGTTGAGGAGAGATTGACCAATGCCTGGAGCAGCAATGTCGATTTGCCGATGCCAGGGTCACCGCCAATCAGGACAACACCACCGGGAACCAGCCCACCACCAAGCACCCTGTCGAATTCGCTGATGCCAGAGATAATCCGGGGAACATCCACCGCATCGATATCTGCCAGGGAAAGGACGGGGGATGTCTGGGTGATTCCGGAACGTCTGGCGGAAAACCGGTTTCCTGAAGCAGTCACCGGTTCCGTCTCGACCAGTGTGTTCCATTCCCCGCAGGACAGGCATTTGCCTGACCATTTGGCACTGATGCTACCACAGGCACTGCAGGTGTACTGACTTTTTGCTTTTGCCATGATGTTCGCCTGTCGCCTGTTCCTTGGAAGAAAATCAGTCCTGTTCGATGATCTGGGGACGGCTCGACAATGCACACATCAATTCATAACCGACCGTCCCTGCTGCAGCGGCGACTTCCTCAATCGGCAGTTCCTTCCCCCAGAGATTGACCCTGCTGCCGATATGCGCATTCCTGACCGGTGTCAGGTCTACTGTCAGCATATCCATCGAGACACGTCCGACAAGCCGGGTGCGGACACCATCAACAATGACCGGTGTCCCCTCAGGGGCGACACGGGGATAGCCATCAGCATAACCGCAGGCGACCACGCCAATGGCCATATCGGTTTCCGCCGTGAAGAGGCTGCCGTAACCGACAGAATCCCCTTTCCTGATGTGCTGGATCTGGATGATTTCACTGTCCAGGGACATCGCAGGGATCAATCCGAATTCTTCAGCAGTCTTTCCGCCTGGCGTGCCGCCGTAGAGCATGATGCCAGGACGTACCCAGTCTGTCCGGATATGGGGATGTAAAAGGATTCCGGCAGAATTGGACAGGTTCCTCTCGCCAGGCAGTCCTTCAGTCGCCATATCAAAACGGCGGAGCTGTTCAGTGACCGGGAGTTTCAGATGGCCGGGGTCTTCTGAATTGGCGAAATGTGTCATACAGGAAATGCGCTTGACGCTTGGAATCCGGCTGAGGCGCTCGTAGGCTGCCCGGTATCCTGAAGGCTGGTAACCCAACCGGTTCATGCCGGTGTTCATCTTCAGATGGACATCGACCGGTTTTGAGAGCGCAGCCTTTTCCAGGATGGCCATCTGCTCATCGTTTGCAATGGCAAATGAAATGTCATGTTCAGCCAGTTCAGGCAGTTCATCTGCATTGAAGAAACCTTCCAGCAGCAGGATGGGTTTCCGCCAGCCGTTTTTCCGCAGGTCGATGGCATGGTCAATCTCAATCAGCGCCAGCCCGTCTGCATCAGAGAATGCGCGGACTGCCCGCTCAAGACCATGACCATAGGCATCCGCCTTGACGACAGCCCAGGCTTTTGCATTGGGTACGGATGAACGGACAACGGAAAAATTATGCCGCATCGCACGGATGTCAATGGTGGCTGTCAGAGGTCTGGTCATGGAATTTCCTGCATGATAAAAAAGGGTACAGCTGTTGAAGGTCCTTCCCGGCACCGCAACAGTCAGGCATCTTACCGCCAATGTATCGGGTAAGCAATATGACTGCTATGGGGGAGGCTTCCCTGATTTGGGAAACCTGGGTCAATCTTGCGGAAAAGCCCATTGATAGCCGATTATGCAGTAAAATCATCGGTTACAGAACTGCTGGAACATATGGAGATGTATGCGTGAATAAAGGCTTCTATTCGGTCATGGCCGCCGAGTTTTTTTCCTCTTTGGCTGACAATGCCCTCTTGATTGTCGCGATTGCAATCCTCGCACAGATCAAGGCTCCTGACTGGATGACGCCTCTCCTGCGGCTGTTCTTTGTGATGGCTTATGTCGGTCTTGCCGCTTTTGTCGGTGCCTTCGCCGATACCCTGCCAAAAGGCAAGGTGATGTTCATCACCAATACCGTCAAGTTTGTCGGCTGTACACTGATTTTCATCGGTGTCCACCCCTTGGCTGCCTATGCGATTGTCGGTATCGGCGCAGCCGCCTATTCCCCTGCCAAATACGGTATCCTGACCGAATTGCTTCCGGCTGAGAAACTGGTGATTGCCAATGGTTGGATTGAAGGCCTGACGGTGACTTCCATCATTATGGGCACAGTGCTGGGAGGGACCCTGATTAACAAGCATGTCTCTGCATTTCTACAGGCGCATATCCCTTTCGCCAGCTCCCCGGCTGTTTCAGCCCTCATTGTCATCTTGGGCATCTATATCCTGGCCGCCCTGTTCAATCTGAGGATTCCAGATACGGGTGCCCGGTATGCGAAACAGCCACTTAACCCAATCAAGCTGATTAAGAACTTTTCGGTCAGCTTCACGACACTCTGGAAAGATAAGCTGGGGCAGATTTCCCTTTCTGTCACCACCCTGTTCTGGGGAGCAGGAGCGACACTACAGTTCATTGTGCTGAAATGGGCGCAGACTGCATTGAAGATGACTTTGGACAAAGCGGCTTTCCTGCAAGGGATTGTGGCGGTTGGTGTGGCAGTCGGTGCGGTTTCTGCGGCGAAATTCATCAAGCTGAAAAGTTCCCTGAAAGTGATGCCGCTGGGGATTGCGATGGGACTGGTCATTATGGTCATGACCCAGATTCATTCTGTCTGGATCGCTTATCCCCTGCTGGTTGTCATCGGCGCATTGGGCGGTTTCTTCGTGGTTCCGATGAATGCCCTGCTGCAGCACCGTGGCCATGTCCTCCTGTCAGCCGGACATTCCATTGCTGTCCAGAACTTCAATGAGAACCTGTCCATCCTGACCATGCTCGGTGTCTATTCACTGCTGGTTTCCCTGGATCTTTCCACCAATGCGGTGATTGTGATTTTCGGCAGCCTTGTCGCTTCAGTGATGCTGCTTGTCATGCTGTGGCACCGCCGCAACCAGCAGATCCAGGATTCCCTCCATCTGATTGGTGAAGAAAAACGTCATTGACTGCCGCGTTGTATCGGTCTGATCAGTCTGCTTAGCCGATAAGGGCTTCTGCTGGAATTCCAAGACCTTTGTTAAGCCGTCGGATCATAGGCAATGTCAAAGGACGTTTTCCGCTAAATACCTCATAAACGCGGTTGCTTTTCCCAATATAGGGCTCCATGTCTTTGATAGTCAGTCCGGATTGTTCCATTCTGAAGCGGATGGCTTCAATCGGGGCTGGCGGCAGCACAGCATATTTTTCTGCTTCATATTTTTCGATGAGCATAAGAAGGATTTCAAAGGTATCTGCTTCAGGAGTCCCGGGTTTGGGCTCATTGTCAAAATAAGCTTCTGCTGCTTTTAAAGCAGTTTGATAGTCTTTTTCATTTCGTATCAGCTTCAGTTCCATTTTCAATGCCTCATCTCGATTGTTGCTGCATCGGTTCTGTCATATTCTCTGTGAGTACCAATAAACTTGATATAGACTGCGCCAAAATTGTATGCGATGGAAACAACCAATCTGTATTGATTGCCTTTGATATTGAAAACAACCCGGTTGTTTTCCAAAAAACTGGCAGATGCATAACAGTCTTTGATGTCTTGTGGTGTTTTCCATGAAGCTTTTGAAGCTTCTGCATACCAAGCTTTCAAAGGTTGCTCTGCATCAGGATGCTTTTCATAGAAAGCTATCAGGTTCCTTTTGGCAATCACTCTCATAGTGATAGAATGTTAGTCCCAATTTGGGACTTATGTCAATGGAATTCATATACCGCTGTTTTCAAGCGTTTCCATCGCCATACAGAGGTCTTCCCAGGCCTGCTGTTTGCCTTGTGGTGTCCGGAGCAGATAAGACGGATGATAAGTGATGACTAATGGAATCTGCCTGTCACCGCTCTGGTAGTAATGGATTTTCCGCCGCATCGAAGACAGTGGATTCTCTCGGCTGGTGTTCAGCAAAGCCGAGGCTGCCGTTTTCCCCAAAGCGACAATGATTTTCGGACTGATCAAGGCAATCTGGCGTTCGAGGAAAGGCATGCAGATGGCACTTTCCTCTTCTGTTGGCTGCCTGTCCTTCCCGGCGTCACTTGCGCGGCATTTGACGATATTGGCGATATAGACATTGCTGCCACGTTTCAACAGCATCCCTGCCAGCATATTGTCCAGCAGTTTGCCTGAACGTCCGACAAAAGGCTCACCCTGCTGGTCTTCAAAATAACCCGGGCCTTCACCGACAAACAGCCAGTCGGCATTCCTGTCACCGACACCCGGCACAATCCGGTTCCGTGTCTGGCAGAGGTGGCAGTTCTGGCAATGATTGATTTCATCCAGCAGCTGATCCCAGGCAGCTGTATCAGGCACGTCAACGGAAGGCGTTTTATCCGCTTGGACAAAAGAGACCGGTCTGACCGTTTCAGATGGGGCGGAATCTGGAGATGGTGCCAGGCCTGCTGATTCAGCTGATAACAAAGCTTCCGAAGCGGCGGTATCCGCCGGGACACCCCTCTGGTACCAGAGCGTGATGCCCATTTCCTTCAGGTACGCCAACCGTGTGGCATCGTCCAACGTTCTCATAGTTTCAGCTTCATCAAAAGGGCATCTTCCTTGGGTTGGACATAATAACCCGGACGGATGCCGACTGTCTTGAATCCGGTCTTCCTGTAAAGCCCGATGGCTGGTGTATTGGATTCTCGGACCTCAAGGAAAACCGACTCCATATCCAGCAGACGGGCGAGTTCCAATACCTTGTCCAACAGGATACGGCCATAGCCTTGACCTTGGAATTCTTTGCCGACAGCGATCTTCAGGAGTTCCATCTCATCCACAATATCCAATGCGATGAAATAGCCAATCAACGTGCCTTCCCTGTTCCTGAGAACGATTCCCCGGTTCTCCGTCGCAATCGAACTTTCAAGATTACGGTATGTCCAGTGGTAAGGAAAGACATTCTGCTCGATGTAATAGACATCATGCAGGTCTTTCAACAGCATGGGGGCAAAAACGAGTTCATCCATGCCCTTCCCTTCTTGGGCGGAAGCTGCGGAATCTGGAACCTGGGCAGGATTACGCATGCGTTTTCTCTTTCAAAGCCATACGTTCGGCTGTCTTCAACGCAACCTTGTTGCGCAGATAGAACAGCTGGACCTGCTCGACAGGAACGGTCTTTCCTTGGCGGAACCGGGAAGTAGCGAGGGTTGCAATCGATGCGGCATCGGGGAAAATCCCTGGAAACTGCTTGGAAGCCGAGACGATGTCTTTCAGCTCATCAGGATAAGCCTTCAGGCCATTGCCGCAGAAAACCCCTCCTCCTTCTTTTAGATGGATATCCGCTATGGGAGACAGTTGCGGTTCAATGATTGCCTGCCATGTCCCGTTTTCATAGATATACTCTGCCCAATAGATTTCATGCATGCGGGCATCCAGAAGCGGTACAACATGCAGGGAACCTGTTTTCTGACGGCAGGACTCTGCCATGGCCTCAAGGGTTGTGACCGGGATGACAGGCAGGTCAAGGCCGAACGCCATGCCTTGGACGACGCCACAGGCTGTCCTCAATCCAGTGAAAGAACCGGGGCCACAACCGAAGGCAAGCGCATCACAGTCCCGCACGGTCAGTTTTTCAGCTTCCAGCAAGGATTGCAGCATTGGCAGGACAGACAGGGAATGGGATGAGAACCCTTCGCGCGAGTCTGTCCGGACACTACCCTTATGCAGAACGGCAACCGATGCAATATCCGAAGAAGTGTCAATTGAGATGATAGTAGGCATGGCGATATTGTAGGTGCCAGCATCCAGATTATCAATGCAGGGCTTTCCTTGCTGCAATTGCACCCGCTATGACAAGGAACGCTACTGCACCGAAGACTGCATACAGGCCATACTGATGGGCGATATAACCCATTGCAGGCGGTCCTGCCATCAGTCCCAGATAACCGATGGTTGTCACCGTTGAGATAGCCCGGCTGACCGGTAAGCCCCTGTGCTGGGAAATATATGAGAAGAGAATCGGAATCAGGTTAGAGACGCCCAGGCCGGTTATACAGAAACCTGCCATCGGAAACAAGGAACCGGATGTCCCAAGGATGATGCCGAAACCCAATATGGCGATGATACCGCTCGCAACAATGACCTTCCCTATCCCCAGCCGTTCAACCAGCCTGTCCCCAATCAATCTGCCAATGGCAATTGCCACAGAAAAGACTGAAAATGCCAGTCCCGCCAATTCAGCTGGACTGCCTTTGGACATCATGAACAGCGCACCCCAATCCAAGACGACACCGTCACTCATATAAAAGATGGCGCAAAGGATGCCCAAGAACAGGACAATGCCCTTGGGTCTGAGTGAAAAGGCGCTTTTTTCTTCCTGGATACCAAAAGGATAAAGATGCTGCTGGAAAATAAAAGCAAGCACCGCGAACATCAAGACTGACAGAATCGCAGTTGCAGACAGAAGGGAAAGCCCCGCTTTCAGCATCATGGAAACAATCAGTGCGCCAAGGAAACCGCCGACACTGTACATGCCATGGAAACCGGACATCAGCCGCCTGCCACTGTGTTTCTCAACCAGCGAAGCCTGGATGTTCATCGCAATATCGACAATGCCGGAAGACACCCCGAAAATGAACAGTGTCACCGCAAAAAGAAAAACATCTGATGTGAAGGCAAGGACAACAAGCGAGCATAGGAAAACCGCTGTTGACAGGCACAAGGTTTTCCGGCATCCGAACCGGTTTGTCAGCCAGCCAGCCCATAGCATGGAAAGCAAGGCGCCGGTACCAATCAGCAGAAGCAGTCCACCCAGTTCGGCATCATTGACCTGGAGCCTTGCCTTGGCGAAAGGCACCAGGACAGCCCAGACAGAAACAGCAATGCCAAGGACCAGGAAAACATACCGGGTCGCATACTCATCCCAGTGGAATGCTGCCTGATGCTGGTCTTTCGCCGTTGTCGGAAAGGTCATATACAGAAAAAAAGGTCATTCGCCAAGAAGTTCCTTGTGCATTTCAAACATGCAATGGTCGGCAACCACCTTGAGACCAGCCTGGTCCGCAATCCGGGAAGCCTCTTCACTGACAATGCCCTTCTGCATCCACAGGACTTTGGCGCCAATCTCAACAGCCTGCCGCGCAATATCCGGCATGGCTTCCGGCTTCCTGAAACAGTCAACGACATCCACCTTGAAAGGGATGTCTTTCAATGACGCATAGGCTTTCTCGCCAAGCCCCTCCGTGATGGTCGGGTTGACAGGCACAATCCGATAGCCATGCGCCTGGAGGAATTTGGGTACATAGTGCGCGCCCTTTTCGGTATTCGTAGAAAAACCGACGATGGCGACGGTCTTGCTTTCCTGAAGGATGGCCTTCATACCCTGTTTATCTTGAACCAGCATAGCTATTCTCCTGATTGTTCAACAACTTATTGATTTAATCTGATTTTCAGCTAAAGGAAAAATCCTGCCCAAAATCCTGAAAAGATTTCCAGTGGGAACCTGTTTTCAAACCAACTGACATATTACCATATCTTTAAGGCTGAAACAGATTCTATATCTGATATTCAGCTTTATATAAAATACTCAATCTTTTGTTTTTTATAAACTTTTTCAATATTCCATGATGAAATGGCGAACTTCCAAAAATCTGACAGGGAATCAATGTCAGCAGTCATCGGCATCCCCAGGAATTTGAGAACATTCTTGAGCAACGGTACAGGTTGGCAATCGGCAATGGAAGCCGCATGAGTCTGTTTGGAGAGTTTTTCCTGATGGCTGTTTACAGCGAGTGGCAGATGCGCATAGCACGGTGGTTCCCGGTCAAGGCAACGGTAAAGCCAGATCTGGCGCGGTGTTGAATCCAACAGGTCTGCACCACGTATGACATCAGTGATGCCCTGCTCGATATCATCCACGACAACAGCAAACTGATAGGCAAAAAGGCCGTCTGCACGCAGTACGACAAAATCACCGACATCCCGTGACAGACGCTGTGTCTGGATTCCCTGTATCCTGTCTTCAAAAACGGTAGGGTCATCAGGAACCCGAAGCCGCCATGACCGGACCGGCCT
>CALGGD010000320.1 GCA_937916185.1 uncultured Oxalobacter sp.
GGGATCAACTTCCCAGATCCTGAATGCGGTGAAAAACATGGATGCAGAGACATTCATCGTCGCAACAGACAAGGGCATTTTCCATAAGATGCAGCAGATTGCCGGCAAGACCCTCATCGAGGCACCGACAGCGGGCAATGGCGCAACCTGCAAGAGCTGTGCGCAGTGTCCATGGATGGCGATGAGTTCTTTGGAGAACCTTGCCGAAGTGCTTGAAACAGAATCGAACGAGGTTTTTGTCGAAGAAGACATCCGGAAGAAGGCATTGACCTGCATTGAACGTATGCTGGATTTCTCGGCTGCTTTGAAAAAGGCGAAGACCAAGGAACAGGAACTGACATCGGGGATGGGGTGTGCATGAAAAACTTTGATTCTTTACCGTTTGAAAAACTTCAGCAGGAGGTGGTTGCCAATGTCAAGGCCGCCTTGGCGGAAGATGTCGGGACAGGCGATTTGACGGCTTCTCTTCTGCCAGCGGATGAAACGGCTACGGCGCGCTTGATTGTCCGTGAGCAGGCGGTATTGTGCGGTGTACCTTGGTTTGAAACGGTCAGGGCGATGGTGGACAGCCGTATCAAAGTGGAATGGCGGTATGCAGAAGGGGATGTCATGTCGGCTGACAGTGAGGTCTGCCGGCTGACTGGAGCTGTCCGTTCCCTGCTGACCGCTGAACGGACATCCTTGAATTTCCTTCAGCTGCTGTCTGGCGTGGCGACTGCGGTCAGGGAATATGCTGATTTGGTCAAAGGGACATCCGCAGGCATTTACGATACGCGTAAGACCATCCCGGGACTGCGGCTAGCCCAAAAGTATGCTGTCAGGGTCGGCGGTGGCAACAACCAGCGTCTGGCGCTGTATGATGCCATCCTGATCAAGGAAAACCATATCGCAGCGGCAGGCGGGATTCCTGAAGTCCTGGCAGAAGCGGCGAAGCAGCATGGTGTGCCGGTGCAGATTGAAGTGGAAACCATTGCCCAGCTGCAGCAGGCACTGGCATCTGGCGCGAAGTCCATCATGCTGGACAATTTTTCATTGGACATGATGCGGGAGGCGGTCCAGATAACCCGTGCAGGGCAGACGGGGGCGGTGCTGGAGGCTTCCGGCGGCATCAACCGTGAGACAATCCGTGCGATTGCAGAGACAGGTGTTGACCGGATTTCTATCGGCGAACTGACAAAGTCTGTGAGAGCCACAGACTATTCCCTCAGGATTATTGAATAATGGCTGCGGTTGCAGCCAACATAGGAAAGACAGATGGAAAACAACGATATTGTGACAAAGAAAATTGACTTGGCGAAACAGCGTGTCCAGAAAGCCCTGCAGGAATATGCGCTCAATATAGCCGTCTTGAAAGAAAAGATTGAATGGAAGGACCTGACTGAATTTCTGGCAGTCTGGCAGGAGGAATACAGCAGCCAGGCGGCTTCATTGGAAGGCAAGGACAAACTGTTCCAACTGTCTTTACTGATCAGCAATCTGGATATCCAACTGGATATGCTGCGTGTCACCAAAGGATGGCAGAAACTTCCAGAAGGTTCTGCTGGGGTACCGTTGCCTGCTGAATTGGAAATCATCCAGCAGACAGTTGCAGCCATTTAACCGAGGAGTATTTCTGTACAGATGAGCGTCCGTATCCAAACAGAAGATTTCGACCTGTCCACGGAAGTTGCCAGACTGCGTGCTGCATCTCCTGCGATTGGGGCTGTGGTGTCTTTTTTGGGTGCAGTCAGGGATATCCATGGTCAAGCGGGCGACACGGTCTTTTCCTTGGAGCTGGAACATTACCCGGGCATGACGGAGAAAGTGTTGCAGGCACTGGAAAGCGAAGTCAGGGCGCGATGGCAGGTTGAGGAGATGTTGATCATCCATCGGGTCGGCAGACTGAAACCTACCGACCAGATTGTTTTGGTGGTTGTCTGTTCCCGGCATCGACAGGCGGCTTTTGAAGCCTGCGCCTATGCGATGGATATGCTGAACCGCCTGAAAAGTGGCAAAATGAATGCTGTCAGCATTGGTCAGCTCGCCGCTGTTCAGGCGGTTCAGTATGTCCTTGTCGTAGCCCCGCTTGTTGCCCTTCTCGTAGGGCTTCTGTATGCAGCGGCCCGAGGGTGTGTAGTAGTGGGCTATGGTGAGGCGTATCATCGACCCGTCGGGCAGGTCTATGGGCCTCTGCACCAGCCCCTTTCCG
>CALGGD010000321.1 GCA_937916185.1 uncultured Oxalobacter sp.
GGGCATCAGCCGGAACCCGTGCCGCCGTGCCCGGCAGTTCCTGGAAGCGGCGCATCAGTTCAGGAACCTGCCAGCCATGGTCCATGCCGAGAAAGGCCTCGGGCGTTTTCTCCGGCGTCTGCCGGGCAGGAAAATCCTGCTGACCAATTCATCGGGGGATTATGCGCGCCAGGTCCTGTCAATCCTGGGAATCGCCCCTTTCTTTGAGCGGATCATCCCTATTGAAACCATGTGTATTGCGGGCAGGTATACCCCAAAACCCTCAAGGCGTTTTTTCCAGCATCTTCCCGTGCTGCTGAAAGCGGCATCCTCACGGTGCATCCTCATTGAAGATGATATACAGAGCCTGAAAACCGCTAAAATAGCAGGCATGAAGACCGTGCTGGTCACGCGGTACCTGAACCGCAGCCATCAATCCACCCATGCGTATGCACGTCCCCGCAGGAAAACATCGGCAGGGCGTCCATCCTATGTTGATGCCAGGGTTGGTTCGGTCCTCCGGCTTGCACGGTGTCTTGCAGGAAAGTGAATCGTTATATGGTCAGGAAGAAGACAGGGGAAAGGAAACGGGAGATCCTTCAGGCTTTGGCGATGATGCTTGAGGAGCCGCAGGGGATGAAAATCACGACAGCGGCATTGGCGGCGAAGGTCGGGATTTCCGAAGCGGCGCTGTACCGGCATTTCGCCAGCAAGGCGCAGATGTTTGAGGGGTTGATTGAATTCATCGAATCCGGCGTGTTCGGTGTCATCAACCGCATCTGTGACAATGAGGAGCGCGGATTGGTCCAGGTGCAGAACATCGCCAGGCTTCTCTTGGGATTCGCCGAGCGGAATCCCGGCATGACCCGTGTGATGATGGGGGATGCCCTGATCAATGAGAATCCCCGTCTCCAGAAACGGATGAACCAGTTTTTCGACCGTGTGGAGCTGACACTGCGCCAGGCGATGCGTCTTGCCGCCACGCAGGAAGCCCATCTGGATGAAGCGTCTGCCGTCATGCGGAGCAACCTGCTGATGAACTGCCTGCTGGGGCGGATGGCGCGTTTCGTCAAGGGCGGATTCTCCCGGTCACCGACAGCAGGTATGCAGGAGCAGATGGGATTTATCCTGTCATAGGGGTTATAAGGATGGGCGGATGATGGATTACACCCGTTTTTCAATCGGCCTGACAGGCGGTATTGGCAGTGGCAAGACTTTTGTGTCGGAT
>CALGGD010000322.1 GCA_937916185.1 uncultured Oxalobacter sp.
GGTCTGCTGGTTCTGGAAATCGTGTTCATTACACTGATCCGTCCAGTCAATCCGAAGTGGCATATGACCCCAGAAGAGTTCGCTGCTGAAAAGGCAATCCTGGAAGACAAGCTGAAAGCCGCTATGTCTGAAGGTGTTGTCAAAGGCAAGGAAGTTGTCGGTATGGGTATGTTCATCCTCCGCTGGATATTTGTCGGTATCCCGCTGGCATATGGCGTTGCGATGACGGCCATTCAGACGGCCAAGATGTTCATATAACAAGAATGTCTTAAGTTCTTTAGTACAGTTTTAGAACACCCGGACTGTCGAGAATCCCCATGGCGTTGGTCATGGGGATTTTTTTGTCTATCCAGCTTGGTCTTGCCGGCGTAAAAGAAACTGCCGACCGTGAAAGTCAATCAGCCTTTCTCATTGAGGCTGTATTGTTTGGATATGGTGGGTCTGGAACCTGTTTCTCAATCATCCAGATAAGCATTCGGCAGATAGGTACTCCATTGGTGCCATCAGCTCGGGAGACGGCAATCAGCGTCATCGGCTCCTGCAGCAGGGCATGGATTTTCTGGTGGCACGCATGGGGAAACAGGGAACAGGGTGTTTGTCCAGACAGCATGGCAACCGGAAAAAGCTTTCATTGCCCAGGGAAAACAAGGCGGGACGGATATTGCTGATACCTTATTCGCCAGGTCCTGCAATCCGTTGCTGTTGGATCAGTGGGGAATTCAATCCACGCCGGTAATTGCCAAGGATGCTGTTGATGTTGTTCAAGGTGGCGCGGGAGTCCTGTGCAACTTTTTCCAGATGTTCAATGTCATCGGATGCCAGCTGCTTGGAAATTTCTGCATCAACCAATACGGAGACTTTCTTCACGTCCACTGCCAGCTGATGGAGTGTCTTGACCACTTCATGCCCCTCATGGAGTTTTTCTGGGGCATCCAGGGAAGCGGCGTAAATATACCAAGGCGCTTCAGCCCAGTCTTTTGAACGCCTGCTCAGGTCTCTGATGGTTGCGAAGACAAGCCGGTTATGCCTGCCATCCAGCAGGGTTGAAAGGCTTTGGGTGACCATCTGGACTTCCCGGATGATTTCCAGCCCCCGGCTCTGTATGGCATGGTAAGTCCCTTTTGCCATAGGGATAAGGGCGGGCGCCTCATCGGAAGAGGACAGCCTTTCCGGGTCTGTCCCATCATCGGAAAGCTCAATCGATGAAATACCGGTGACAGGCTGATAGGCAATGGTGGCAATGGTGCTTCTGGTGATGGGGGCTTCTTTCTTGATATCGATGCCGATTTCGATATGGCCAGGAGACGCCTTGCTGAACCCCAGTTCTGTAACGCGTCCGATATCAATGCCGTTGAATTTGACTTTGCCCCCTTTGTTCAGGCTGCCGACAGAGTATTCTGTGACAATCCGGTAGGGAAGGTATTCTGACCTGTCACGGTCGAGGAAGAAAAAGATGCAGGCAATGGCTGTTCCCAGGATAATAGTGAACAGCAGGGTGACCAGAGCATGGGATTTGTTTTCCACAATCAGTTCCTTCAGTCATTGCCTGTTTTGACGGGGCAGTCCAATGGCCGGTATGCCTTCCTGCCTGTGACAGGAAGGATAGCATAGCCATCCCGACATAATACATGGACTTTTGCAGATATTCAGCAAACCCATGCACTGGGGTAAAATATCCCTTCCGTTTATTGACTATCCAACAATCCAACATGACTGTAAGAACCCGATTCGCGCCGAGCCCGACAGGTTTTCTGCATCTGGGCGGTGCCCGTACCGCACTTTATTCCTGGGCATATGCCCGCCATCATAAAGGCACATTCGTCCTGCGTATTGAAGACACCGATGTTGAACGCTCCACGGATGAAGCCGTGCAGGCAATCATTGATGGTATGCAGTGGCTGGGGCTTCAGCATGATGAGGGGCCTTTCTATCAGATGAGGCGCATGGACCGTTACCGTGAAGTCATCGGCCAGATGCTCAGGGAAGGTACTGCCTATTACTGTTATTGTTCCCCAGAAGAACTGGATGCCATGCGGGAACGCCAGAAAGCGGCAGGGGAGATTCCCCGTTATGATGGGACATGGCGTCCTGAACCGGGCAAGGTGCTGCCTCCTGTTCCGGAAGGTGTCAACCCTGTTGTCCGTTTCCGGAATCCGCTGGATGGTGTCGTCACTTGGCACGACAGGGTCAAGGGCGATATCTCGATTGCCAACAGCCAGCTGGATGACCTCATCATTGCCCGTTCAGATGGCACGCCGACCTACAATTTCTGTGTGGTCATTGATGACTGGGATATGGGCATCACCCATGTCATCCGGGGAGATGACCATGTCAACAATACGCCCCGTCAGATCAACATGCTCAAGGCGTTGAATGCGCCTGTGCCTGAATATGCCCATCTGCCGATGATCTTGGGCGATGACGGTGAGAAACTGTCCAAACGGCATGGTGCCGTTTCGGTGATGGAGTACCCTGCTGCCGGTTATCTGCCGGAAGCGATGCTGAATTATCTGGCGCGGTTGGGCTGGAGCCATGGGGATGATGAAATCTTTTCCATGGAACAGTTCTGTGAATGGTTTGATTTCGACCATCTGTCTTCGTCTGCCTCCCAGTTCAATACGGAGAAACTCAATTGGCTGAACAACCATTACATCCGTGTGGCGGACAATGCCCGCCT
>CALGGD010000323.1 GCA_937916185.1 uncultured Oxalobacter sp.
CAGCTGTCCAATTCGGGACAAAGTGTCTGGCACGGATGTCCTGCGGGACAAAGTGTTGGTCTCAGATGTCTCTGACGATTACCAAGTCTATGGCATCTATGGCGATGGTGCATTGAAAGCACTTGGTCTTTCTGCTGACGCATCACCAGCTGACACGTATGCCAAGGTTGAAAATGAAACAAGTACCCTGATCCGTTGGCAAGATGCCTTCAGTAAACCCCGCTGGCTTCTTTTTGCCCGGCAGTCTGCCACCGTACCCAAACAGTATCTGGCAGATGAAAACACCTGGTGGCTGACGGAAATCGAAACAGGGATGCCACGGGTCAACCTGGCGGTTCAGGACCGTTTCCTGCCACAGATGCTGAACCTGGAACCGTTGGGCGGTCTCTCTTTCACCAAGGGTTGCTATCTCGGACAGGAAATCTTTTCACGGGCAAAATACCGAGGCTCTGTCAAATCAGGCCTGTTCAAGGGCAGATTGACACTTGATGCTGATACCTTGCCTGCTGTCCCCGATGGCTCCCCGCTCTTTAATGAAGCTGGCAACGAATGTGGCACGGCCGTCATGACAGTGGCCGATGGGAATACCCTGCATATCCTGGCAGTTGCACGGTTTGAGGATGCAGGAACCAGTAAACTACGCCTTGGCAAGGCAGATGGACAGGCAGTGGATTTGGCAGCTTGTCAACCATAGTATTTCAAGCCATGATTTCATCGAATGATACGTTGCTGATACACCCTACCCAGTCAATTCCCTTTGATGATGTCACCGCCATTGTCCTGGCAGGCGGACAAGGCTGGCGGATGGGGGGTGTTGATAAGGGTTTGCAGCTGTTCCAAGGCAAGCCTACAGCGCTCGTCGCTCTCGGATAACACACTGAGGGCCACCAGCACCTCGTCGGTATGCAGGCGGGGGTTGCGCCCCCCTAGATATTCTATCTTCGTCTTCTGAATGGGCTCTATGAGGGTCTGCGGAATGAGCTTGGTCTCGTGGTCGATGCCTGCCAGATGCTTGGTGGCGTTGAGCAGCAATGCTGCGCTGCACCCC
>CALGGD010000324.1 GCA_937916185.1 uncultured Oxalobacter sp.
ACAAAGACCGCCAACAGGACAATGGCGATGGTGATGATATAGCGCCTTGCGCCGGTAAAGAAATTAGCATTCATAATAAGACAGACCTGCAAAGGTTAAATACAACGATACAGACACCTAGAATCACGCAGAACAAGGCGATATCGAAAAGAGGGGGATGCCAGACATAACGGTAAAAACCGACCCGTGCAAGAAGGCGTGCGAGCAGCTTTGTTGCGAAAATGGCGATGAGCGATGTAATCATCAGCCAGGGGAAATACATACCGAAGAAACTGAATTCACCAATCATACAATCTCCAGTGGGCGTAATGTTTGTGGGTAATAGGGTGAGGCATCCGGGAAAAGATCGCTCCGGATGCTGGTCAGTGCAGCGACCGCAGCCTGTTTGCGGACAGTGGATGCCATCATACAGAGCTGGTGCATCAACCTGTCGGTATCCGCAAGCAATCCCGGTGCCTTGTTTTTGTCTTGGGTCTCAATATAATCTGACACGGTTTCAAGGAAAGGTTGGATGTTGATGCCGTTCCGTTCAAGGCGCGACTCCATGGAGCGGAGCCTTGCCATATTGATGCCCAGCCGCATCTGGCGGATCAGGGTATCAAGTGTTATGCCTTCCCGTGTATCACGGTCAGAGAGTCTTGGTGCAAGCAGATTGACACGGTCAACCATCCTGATGATGGTCTGCAGGACAGAAGGCGCACGCTCATTCTTGGTCAGGTCAACAATATCCTGGCGGATATTCCTGACCAGTCTGCCCGTTGTCCACGCATAATCGAAGGAACGGAAGACAGCGGCGCAGAGCAGGCAGAGCGTGATGCCGCCGCACTGTGCAAAGCCCTGTGCATTGATGAAAGAGGTCATGTTCGCCATATCCATGTCATACATGGTGGATGTTGACCAGATACCCATCATGAAAATCGTTGAGCCAAGGGCGATTGGACGTCTCGAAATGAAAATCGATGAGATGAAAATCACGGGGGCAAAGCACATGATCAGCATTTCAAAGCTGTGTGTGGAATACATCACAACCAGCACATAAAAATAGGCGGCAGGCAGACCGATAATGGTGAATTTCAAAATGGTCTTCAAGGCGTTGACCGAATTGTCATTGATGACAAAAGAAGCAAAGAAAATGCTCGCCATGGTCGGTGCGACGAAACCGGAGTTCCAGCCACTGGCGACCCAGATCAGCATGATCAGTGCAATCGAGAATCCACCGGCAAATGCCACATAGGCGCTGAGGGTCGAGTCCCTATGGAGGACAGACAGCGGCAATGGCATTTTTTGCGGCATCTTGTCCCAGCGTCCTTCAAGCGCATCATCAATGGCGCGTCGCCGGATTTCACAGCCCTCACAGCCAGAAATCAGTTTTTCGATGTCAATCACAAGCCGGACAATCTGTGTGTCAACCCAGGTGGAAGTCCCATCAATGTCAGGAAAGACCTGTCTGGCGGCAAGCCGCATCCTGTTTGCGGAAGCAGCTGAATAATCCCGCTTGGTGATCCAGGCGGCGAACCCACTGATGAACTCTTCGACTTCCTGGGGCATTTTCTTGGATTTCCGGAGGACGATCAGGTTCTCCTCAATCGAACTGACAACCGGTATCATGGTTGTCAGCCTGTCCTGCAGCATACGGATGCCGTTGATTGCCCAACGTTCATTGGTGACATCATAAGGCAGGTTGGCTGTCAGGATTTTCAGGTTGCTTAACAGGGTTACGGCTGACAGATTTTTTCTGGGGTCTATGGTCTTGCCAGTCAGGATATCGGATGTCCATTGCCTCAGGGATTTGGTGACATCGTCCAACTGACTGACAATACGGGGACCGATCTTGCTTGGGAAAATCAGGCTGTGGCAGAGGACCGCCGCGAGGAACCCGATACCGGTCTCAATGCCACGAGACCATGCGGTATCCATAATGTACTGGATATTGATGAACTTCATGTCAGCGATGATGCTTGCCATAATCACAGGAACTGTCCAGCCAGCCACTGTGAAGGTATAGGCACTGGTTGTGCGCTTCAGCATCGAGATGTAGATGCAGATTGAAATCCAGATACCAGTCAGGATAGGGGGTTGGACAGATGACAATGGTTGGGCACAAAGTCCGCAATGATTTTCATAC
>CALGGD010000325.1 GCA_937916185.1 uncultured Oxalobacter sp.
CCAAATCGCAGGACGCATTTTAGCCAAATCGCAGATTCCACTTGTAGAAGTATTGTGTTCCTAGTATAATGAAAGAATAATAACCGCAGGAGAAATGCAAATAATGGACTATAAAGCCAGAATAGTTGACGAAGTTATTGCTCATCGATTAAAGAATAAGGGGGCAATCCTCGTTGAGGGAGCAAAATGGTGTGGGAAGACCCGTTCCGCTGAACAGATAGCAAAAAGTGTGCTGTACCTGCAGGATCCAGATGTATCAGCAAGATACCTGCAGACTGCGGAAGTCAAGCCTTCACTTTTACTGATCGGTGACAATCCCCGCCTGATCGATGAGTGGCAAATGGCTCCAGTACTCTGGGATGCTGTCAGGTTTGCCGTTGACCGTCGAGGCGGAACAGGGCTTTTTCTGCTGACAGGTTCGGCTGTGCCATCAGACAACGTGACTGCCCATAGTGGAACCGGACGTATTGCCCGCCTGACAATGCGTCCAATGAGCCTGTCCGAGTCCGGCGAGTCGAATAAAAGTATTTCACTTGCTGCATTGTTCCGGGGAGAAACAGATATTGCGGCTGTCAGTAATCTCTCGATTGAGCAAACCGCATTCCTGATTGCCCGTGGCGGATGGCCTGCTGCTGTCAATATGACCGAAGATGCATCATTGTCTGTTGCGGAAAACTACCTCAATGCGGTAATCAATGAAGACATCAGCCGGGTTGATGGTATCGGAAAGAACCTCGAACGGGTCAGCAGGCTTCTGCGTTCACTGGCAAGGAATGTCGCAACCATGGTCAGTGCCCAAACCATTATCCGTGATGTTGAATCGCAGGATGTCGGCATGTCAGAAAAGACGTTCATGTCATACATGAATGCGTTGAAACGTATTTTTGTTATCGAAGACCAGCTTGCCTGGCAGCCTTCGCTACGTTCAAAAACAGCCATCAGGACTTCATCCAAGAGGCATTTTGTCGATCCTTCGCTGGCGGTTGCCGCATTGAGGACAGGACCAGAGGGTCTGTTGGCGGATTTTGAGACATTCGGTTTCTTGTTCGAATCGCTGTGCACCCGTGACATGCGTGTGTATGCCCAGGTGAATGACGGTAATGTCTATCATTATCGCGATAAGAACAACCTTGAATCTGACATGATTATCCAACTGAACAATGGTCAGTGGGCACCTGTGGAAGTCAAGATGGGAAGCCGTCAGATTGATGAGGCTGCCCATAATCTGAAAAAACTCTGCAAATACGTGGATACCCAGAAAATGGGGGCTCCTGCATTCATGATGGTCCTGACTGCGGGCGAATATGCCTATAAACGCGACGACGGTGTACTTGTTGTCCCGATTGGCTGTCTGACTGCATGAGAGAAACCGTGAACACCAACCTATCGGTCAAGAAACGTTCCGATGGGTCTTCGCAGACTCTTCAATCAATCTCAACTGCACTATCCCAAACCAAATCACAACATTGGCGGCGGGAGCCAAATCCTTGGCTCTGAAGGATTTTCTCAACAGTCATTTCCATACTGGTATTGTAATGGAATTCCAATGGAATCCCAGCCGTCAGCGGATGCCATCAGCCAAACACCGAGGCACATTTCAGCATAAAACCGGCTTTCTAATCATTTCCTTTTCATATTGTGAAAGATTTACAACATCATGCCCAATCGGGCTTGACA
>CALGGD010000326.1 GCA_937916185.1 uncultured Oxalobacter sp.
TTCCCTACACGACGCTCTTCCGATCTGCGCATTGACACCTACCGCTCCTCGGGCGCCGGGGGACAGCATATCAACAAGACGGATTCTGCCGTGCGGATTACCCATCTGCCGACGGGGATTGTGGTGGAATGCCAGGATGACCGGAGCCAGCATAAGAACAAGGCACAGGCGCTGCAGGTGCTTGCCGCCCGTATCAAGGACCGGCAGATGCAGGAACAGCATGCCAAGGAAGCCGCCGAACGGAAAAGCCTGATTGGCTCCGGTGACCGGAGTGAACGTATCCGGACTTACAACTTCCCACAGGGACGTGTGACAGACCACCGCATCAACCTGACGCTTTACAAGCTGGAATTTGTGATGGATGGTGACCTGGATGAACTGCTCAATGCGCTGGCGGCAGAAAGGCAGGCGGAACTGCTGGCTGAAATGGGGGAAACAATCTAGCAGGCAGGCATTCTTTTCCTGGCTGCCTGGTGATGGGCATCGTGATGAAAGCACGGAATCAGCTGTTTGCAATCAGTATCCTTTGCGCTGGATTCATTCTGGTGGCATGGTACCTGCAGGTCTTCAAGATGGAACTGCCATGCCCGCTCTGTGTCCTTCAACGGTATGCTTTCATTCTCATCGGCATTTTCTGCCTGCTCGGGGCTTTTCTGAAGAGGATCCGGATGTTTTCAATCTTGGGCAGTCTGACGGCTTTGGTCGGGGTTTATCTTGCCGGATACCAGCTTTGGGTGATTGCCCATCCGGTCATCAAATGTGGCAGGGATGCATTGGAAGAGGCGGTGAACAGTTTCTGGCTGGCTAAGGCGGTGCCTGTGCTGTTCAGGGCAGAAAGCCTGTGCAGTGATGTCCCTGATACTTTCCTTGTCCTGAATCCACCACAGTGGGCTTTGCTCTGGTTTGTGGTTTTTGCCATTGCCTTGTTCAGGCTGGCACGGCGGGGTGGTTGATTGAAGGATTTCAGGAATGTTGTCAAAGCGGGTGTCACGGTCGAGGCACTGTTCAGGTCAGCCTGTTTTGATGCATTGGAACTTCGGATTCTGTTGGAACAGGCAACGGGACTGTCGCGTGTCCAGCAGATTACCCGGTCAGACCATTCCCTGACGGCGGAAGAAGCACAGAGATTGACCGGATTGCTGGAACGGCGTAACGCTGGCGAGCCGATTGCCTATATCACAGGGATAAGGGAGTTTTTTGGATTGCCGTTCAGGGTCTCTCCGGATGTCCTGATTCCCCGTCCAGAAACTGAGCTGCTGGTGGAACGGGCATTGGCTGTCCTGCCCCACGGGGGAGTGTTGGCGGATATGGGGACGGGTTCCGGTGCAATCGCTGTTTCTGTTGCCCATGAACGGCCGGATGCGGTGGTGATTGCCACCGACGTTTCTGAAGCTGCCTTGTCGGTTGCCAGGGAGAATGCCTGCCGGATTCTTGGAACCGATGGACTGATCCGCTTCTGTCAGGGAAGCTGGTTCGATGCGTTTGATATAGAGATGTCTTTCGATGTG
>CALGGD010000327.1 GCA_937916185.1 uncultured Oxalobacter sp.
CGACAGGGAGGCTGCCGGCGTACCCGGACGGGGGCTGTACAGGAAACTGTAGCTGTTGTCGAAACCGACATCATCAATCAGTTTCATCAGGTTGTTGAAGTCCTCATCAGTCTCGCCCGGAAATCCCACGATGAAGTCACTGGAAACCAGCAGGTCAGGGCGGATGGCTTTCAGTTTTCTGATAATGGATTTGTATTCGAGGGCTGTATAACCCCGTTTCATCGCAGCCAGGATACGGTCTGAGCCATGTTGGGCGGGCAGGTACAGATGGCTGACCAACTGTGGGATATGGGCATAGGCATCAATCAGCCGTTTGGTGAATTCACGGGGATGGCTGGTCACAAAACGGATGCGCTCAATGCCAGGGATTTCTGCGATGTACTCCAAAAGCATGGCGAAATCAGCTGTTCCACCATCTTCCATGGTTCCCCGGTAAGCATTCACATTCTGTCCCAACAAGGTGATTTCCCGGACACCCTGTTCCACAGCCTCAGCCACTTCGGTCAGGACATCCTCGAATCCCCGGGAAACCTCTGCCCCCCGGGTATAGGGCACGATGCAGTAACTGCAGTATTTGCTGCAGCCTTCCATGATGGAAACGTAAGCTGTCACCCCCTCAATCCTGGCAGGCGGCAGATGGTCAAACTTCTCGATTTCCGGGAAACTGATATCGACCTGCGGGTCACCGGTCTTTTCATAAGCCCTAATCATTTGCGGGAGCCGATGAAGCGTCTGAGGGCCGAAAACCAGGTTCCCGCTTGACAATCGCCTTCCCTTCTTGTGAGGCAACACAGCCGGATACCGCAATCACCACTTCGGGGCGGTCTTTCTGGATCCGTTTGAAACGCCCCAGGTCTGAAAATACCTTTTCCTGTGCTTTTTCCCGGACAGAGCAGGTGTTCAGCAGGATCAGGTCAGCCTCTTCTGGTGTATCGGTACAGGTATAACCACCATCCGCCTCCAGCAGTGCCGCCATCTTGGACGAGTCATATTCGTTCATCTGGCAGCCGAAGGTCTTGATGAATACTTTTTTCTGCATGTCAATGAAAGGATTTCGGGAAAGGACTGTCAGCCGTCAAGTTTAACCCATTTGCCTGTACAGCCAAATAGCCCTTCGGTGATTGTCAGTACAGGCTGTCCCATGGCTTGGATAATGCAACAGCGCATTGGATGACACCGACCATCGCCGATGTCGATGGGAAAACACCGGACAATGAATGGTCCTCGCAGGAAACACAGGACGAAAACATCCCGAGATAATTCTGATAAGAGAGAATCCGTTCAAAAGCTTCCCGCGCCTGTCCTTTCCTGCCCAACGCGTTGATGGCCAGTATCCACCAGAAGGTGCAGATGAAGGGCAGGGTTTCCTGATGCGTATCAATGGCTTTTTCACTGCACAGCAGGAAATCACCTTGCAGGAGTTTTTCGGTAACCCGGTCCACGGTCTTGATGACCCGTTCATCATCGGCAGGCAGGAAATGCAGGTCAATCATCCGCAGCAGGCTGGCATCCACCGAATCACCTTGCCAGGTGGCGGTGAAAGTCTGGCGTTCTGGATTCCAGGCATTTTCAATAATCCTTTCATGGATGATGCCTGCCCGTTCAGCCCATTCCTTCGCCTGTGCCGCCAGGTCAAGTTTTTTTGCGATGCGTGACAGACGGTCACAGGCTGCCCAGCACATCATGCTGGAGTAAGTATGGATGGCGGTTTCCCCGTATCCCCAGATATCCAAGTCGGGTTGCCGGAATTTTTCAAAAGCGGTTTCCCCCAACCGTTCAAGCTGTTCAAACACGGCTTTATCAGCGGGGTGGTACAGCCGTTCATCGAAAAAAGCCTGTGTGCAGGCAAGTACTGCCGCACCATAGCTGTCGTGGTGTTCAGGAATTTCCCAGATACCTGCCACGTTCTTTGAGACCACTGTCCTGTGGTGGATGTCGTAAACCGCCTGGAAAGGCAGTCCATTTGAATCAGCGATGATATTCAGCAGATAGCGTAGATACCGTTCCATCGTGCCCGTTGCGCCAAGGCGGTTCAATGCGCCTGTCACCGAGCAGGCATCCTGTACCCAGCTCAGGGAAGCGATGTTTTCTGATGATGCCGGGCAGCCGTCATCCAAAGAGCCATGGCCAGCGACAATAGCGCCCGTATCATAAAATGAGTAGGAAAGATACATATATTTTAATGTATATGAATAATATAATGGCCAAAGTTAACAGTCTTAAGGAGATAACCAAGAATTCGATTAAGGATAGCGAATTGAAGAAAGCTTTTCAATATGCAGTTATGGAGGCCAGAACGTGGAAAGAAGCAGGTGGATTATTAAAAAC
>CALGGD010000328.1 GCA_937916185.1 uncultured Oxalobacter sp.
GGTTGTCCGTTCGGGATGGTAGGGCTGCATCAGGTAGATGCGGGGTTCTTCAAGGATGTTGCCTTTGCCGAAAAGCGTGAAGATGGACTGGCTGGAGAAGTCTGACTTGGCAAGCCAGAGCCCATAGGCGGCGGTGTAATTGGCGGCAAGCGGGACATGATGCCCGGCGATGGTGACATCATGGTCCTGCCAGGTATCATAGGCAGACAGGATGACATGGTCGGTGGCAAGGACTTCTTCCAGGGTTTGACCAGGGAACCTGACAAGTCCAGTCACAGAGATGTAATGCATCGGTTCCCAGGGTTTCTGGACAGAACCGGCTTCTTCCGGGTTGGGGGCATCAAGGATATCTTCCAGTGCGGATGGGGTTTCTTTGCTGTTTTTTTCTGTTTTCTTGGTGTTTGATTCAATCGAGACGACCATACGGGCACCCAGGCCATCCTGGACATACTGGTTCCTCAGTCCCTCGAAATTCAGCCGGTAGTCTGGTGTGAAGCCGCTGATTTCAGCGGTTTTTCCTTCAATTTCCGGCATACCGGTCATATCGAGCTCGATCTGCCAGTGCCCAAGCAAACGTTTGAGGGGATGTTTCCTTTCCTGCCTGTGGCGGAGGTTACGGCTTTTCGCTGTGTCAGAGATGATGGAAATGGCACGCTGGGAAGCATAGTTGTAGAAGTCCCGGACCTGGTTCTGACGGTCTTCCAATGCCCGTCTGTCAACGGAGCGGTCGGTGTAGAAAAGGTAGGCATAGGCATGGCGAGCAGACTCCAGGAAGCTGTTGAACCGGTTCACGCGCCGGTCTTTCCTTTCATGGGGAGACGCATCGGCAAGGGATGCCCGGTCATTTTCCATCGCCTGCATCAGCCAGATTTCCGAGGAAGCGGAAAGCCGCTGCTCATCGTTCAGCGCCTTTGTCTGGCTGATGGCGTCAAGGCAGGTCTTTGGGGCTCTGTTGCAGGTTTTTGCCTCGATACCGACAACATGCAGGGAAGAGACGGTCTGTTGGCTCAGTCTGCCGGAACTGATGATGTCGCCACGGCGCTGGTTCATGTATTCCGCACTGTCCTGCGTGGAGACTTTGACAGAGGTGCATGCCGCCAGCAGCATGAGGGGCAACAGCAAGAGGCATCTGCGGATGCTCGTCAGGAACAGTTGAAAGGCGGTTGCTGGTTGCATGGTTTCAGGGATTGGGATTTTTCTGCGTATTGTACTGTATTGATGGCTTGCTGTTGTGGACAGGTTCAGCCAAAGAGGTCATCGGTGGGATTGGTGGAATCCGGTGTAGTATTCTTTTTGGGGGCTTTCTTCACGGTGTTTTTCGGGGAGACGGCAGACGGTTGTTCCGGTGGCGTCTGCCAGCGGCTGAGCTGCCGGTGTATCCAGGTCATGATGAGGGTGGTCACATAATGCTGTTCTGATGGGGTGAAGGCTTTGCCGGGCTCGATACGATGCCATTTTTTCAGACAGTTCCGGCAGCAGGTGCCGGTTGCATGCTGGGCGATGAAGACCGGGTGGCCTTTCATCGGGGTCTGGCTGCCGTCGTTCAGAATGACGGCGGGGGCAAGCCGGGCGGCAATCAGTTCTTCAGCGTGTCTGGCGATGGTGCCGATGCCTTTTTCGTGGATGTACCGGACCTGTTCTGCCTTGAGGTGCCAGCTCATGCGGAACCTGGAATGGGTGAGTGCTTGTAGCCTTTCAGTAATCCTGCCAGCTTCATCCTCGAAGACGGCCGGGCTTCCACTGTCCACTGGAACATGGATGACGGTGTCTGCCCAGAAATCCGGCTGGCGGGCATCGGATGCCATGCTGTCTGGATTGCTGTGTCGGGAAGGAACCATGTTTCTGTCTGCCAGGGGGGTCAGGTCTTGCGGATGCCGGGTACGGTCAGAAGGGGCTTTTCAAGGGTATAATCTCACTTTCCAATGGAGTACGGCACTGCCGCCATTCATTATAACGGTTATATGCAGGGGCTAAATGGCGAAAAAGTCTAAGAAGGAGGTTCAGCGGACCTGTCAGGAATGTGGCAAAAAATTCAGGGGCAATCCGCTTGCCCGGTATTGTCCTGAATGCCGCCAGTTGTTTGTCAAGGAGAAGGAGGCCATACAGGCAGCCCGTGCTGCCAACAGTGCTTTGCGTGGTCCTCTGGTTGCCCAACAGAAACAGGGCATTTCTGATTTTTTCAAGAAGCACCTGACGTTCACCCGTCTGGCAATCGCCAATGTGGTGGTCCTGGCATTGATCCATGGCATCGCGATGTTCATCTCGAATTCTTCCTCGGTGTCCCTTGAGCTGATTGCCAAGGCAGAGGATTTCCAGTCTTCAAGTTTTGCGACCGCCCTCATCCTGGTCTGGGGCTGCGCGCTGCGGGGATTTTTCTGGTGGCGTGAGAAGAAAGGGCATGTTGACTGGAAAGACAATTACTGGAAGCAGCTGCTGACCTGGCTTGTCTGCCTGATTTTCACGGTTGGGTTCTCGACATTCCTGTTGCTGCGTCCAGGGCCGGCCTGAGCATCGGGTTCAGGCGGGTGCTGCCGGAAGGTTTTGCCGAAAAACAGGAAAGGGTGGCTTGGAACCACCCTTTCTGCGTTTCAGGGGAATTGCCGGTCAGTTTTCCTGGACAACGTAGTCGTTGTTGGAGGGTGCCCGTTCACTCTGGACATCAGGGACGACATAGTCATCTGGCGGAGGATTGGAAGAGCGTGGCGGCGGCGGAGGGCCATAGCTGCCCTGGTTCCTGTTCTGCTGACCGTAATTGCCCGCCATTGGGACACTGTGCCCTTTGGCGTACATGCACTGCTGGTAAGCATTGTCATACTGGACCTGTGCGGCACGGTAGGACTCGCTTCCCTTGGCGGAGCCGCCCAATGTGCCGAGCAGCAGACCTGCGCCTGCGCCGACTGCCGCACCCCGGGCATGGCCATGGTCGAACGCAGCACCTGCGGCTGCACCGATGGCGGTTGTGACTGCCGCGCTCTTGACGGTGGAAGCGGTGTCGTAGCTGCTTGGGTCGTCGCCGACGCGGTCCAGCGCATAGTCACGGCATTGCTGGTCGTCCGCCTTGAACTGTTCAAAGGTTGCGTTTGGTCCCGGCATGACGTTGACAGAAGGTCCGGTCGGAACGGAGGAACATGCCGTTATCATGAGAGGGGCAAGCAACAGGAGATATTTGGGTTTGAAGGACATGTTTTTTCCTTTCGTCTAAAAAATGTTCTTTTCTATGATCCGTCATTTCTGGGCATCTGCCGGGAAGGGGTGGACTTTGACCCATCGGGCATTGCACTGTGATATGTAGGGATAATAGCCTTTTGGATTATGGCAGTAGTACCAGTAATTCCCGGCATTGTCTTCCCTGCTGACATATTGTACAGGCTGCTGCACGATGACGGTCGAGCCTCCATAATACCCGCCATAGTACGGATAAGGATGATAGTACCACGGATACCAGAAGGCTGGGGTCAGGTCCATATAGAAGCCATAGGAGCCATGCCAGCGGTGTCCATGATGATGTCCGCCACCACGGGGACCACCATGGAAACCGCCGCCATGTCCGCCCCGGAAGCCGCCACCGTGTCCGCCACCATGGAAACCACCGCCGTGTCCACCACCATGCCCTCCGCCATGTCCACCACGGGCAAGGACAGGAGTGGAGACAGCGCCAGCCACGCAGACGGCAAGCACCGCTGCAAGAATCTTTTTAATGGTCAGTTTCATGGGTCGCCTCCTGATTTGTTCCACCCTATTGGGCAGGGAAATCCTCTGTATCCCCAGATACAGGCTGTTATCTAATTCTATTATCAGTCGGTCAGGAAAAGTTCAGGGATTTTGTAACATTTGTTGTCACTTTGTAAGTATCATGTTGGATGTCTCATTGGGAAAGGGCGCGTTCAGCGTGCCTGGTGTTTTCGTTCTATGAATAGTGCGCATTGGTTTATTCTGACAGGCGGGCTGCTGCTGGCAATCGGGATTTCCTCATCGGTGTTGAGGCGCCTGCCAGTCTCTTCTGCCATGCTTTATCTGGCGGTCGGGATTGTTGTCGGACCGACCGGGTTGAACCTTTTCCATTTCAATCCCTTGAAACAGTCTGCGTTCCTGGAAGCGCTGACGGAGGTTGCTGTCCTGATTTCCCTGTTCTCGGCAGGGGTCAAGATGCCGGTTCCCATCAAGTTGCGGATATGGAAGGCGCCTATCCTGCTGGCATCCACATCCATGATGGTCAGTGTCGGGCTGACCACGCTGTTTGGGTGGTATATCCTGAAACTGCCGTTGGGTGCTGCCATCCTGCTGGGGGCGATTGTCGCACCGACAGACCCGGTGCTGGCAACGGATGTGCAGAGCAGGCGCCCTGGGGATTCCGACAGGCTCCGTTTCACCCTGACGTGCGAGGCGGGGATGAACGATGGGAGTGCTTTCCCGTTCGTCATCCTGGGTATGGGGCTGCTGTCGTATCACAAGTTGGGCAGTTGGGTCTGGAAATGGGCGCTGACGGACATCCTGTGGGCAACGATTGCAGGGATTGCCATTGGATGGGTCATCGGTTACCTGATGGGACTGCTGGTAAGCCGGGTCCATCAGAAATACCGTAGTGGCCTGCTGGATGATTTCTTGGGGTTGGGGCTGATCGGCGTTGTCTATGGGGTTTCGGAAGTCTGTGATACATGGGGGTTCCTGGCGGTGTTTGCGGCGGCGGTGGCGTTGCGGCAGGCGGAGTTCAAGGCGGCACAGCGGATTGCCCAAGGACAGCAGGTGTTCGCCCTGGGCGGCAGGTTCTTGAAGAAGGAAGCCGTTCCCGGCACGGCAGGGGAAGGGCAGGCCGTCCAGACTGAAGGGAATAGGGTGGTTGGAGAAGGAAAACCGCAGACATTGCCGGATGGACAGCCGTTTGTCAGTTCGAGTTCCCTGGTGTTCCATGAGTACCTGGAGCGGCTTTCTGAACTGGTGCTGATTCTGCTGGTCGGTGGGACGCTTTTCCTCAGTTCATGGAGCCTGCGTTCTGTCGGATTGTCCCTGTTCCTGTTTTTCATTGTACGTCCGTTGAGCGTTTATATCGGGATGCTGCCGCAGCGGGGACTTCGGCGGGTCAAGGGGCTTTCTGCCTGGTTTGGGGTGCGGGGAATCGGTTCTCTCTATTATCTGATGTATGTCATCAACAATGGTATCGCTGAACCGTTGGCACTGGAACTGATTCATCTTGTGCTGATTGTCATCACGATGTCGGTTGTCTTGCATGGTGTGACGGTCAAGCCATTGCTTGCCCGGTTCTGGCGTGGTGGCGACGATACGGAAACCCATAAGACAGGAACATCCCGTTCCTGAGAAGGAAGGGCGCGGAGAAAGAAAGGGAAAGCCAGGGATGGCAGGGGCCTTCCCCAAGGGATGGCGGCTGTCTATTGGTCAGACCAGAGCTTGCCGGCAGTTGCCCAATTCTCTTTTTTGACATCAGTCATGATGATGTCCACAGCGGAAGGGCTGCATTTCAGGGTGTTTACCGTTGCTTCGGTGATGGCTTTCGCCAGTTCCCGTTTCTGTTCGATGGTGCGCCCTTCGAAGAGCTGGATGTTGATGGTTGGCATATCTGTTCCTGTCATGCTAGGGGTTGGGAAAATACGGTTTGGAAACCTGCGGGCAATTATATACGATGCGTTGCTGGAAGGTTTCTCCAAAAGGCAGGAAGGGGTTTGAAACGGTGTTTCCCTTTTTTCCCGTGCTTGTTTAAGCCCCTTGTTTTTTATAAAATATTCCGCTGATTTTTTGGGAACGGTTGATGGGCCGTTCAGTTGATTTCCCCTTTTGCAAGAATAAGATTTGGAGCAGAAATGTTTGCTAAAGACCACACCGTAGCCAAGGTTGACCCGGAACTGTGGGCGGCTATCCAGCAGGAAAACCGCCGTCAGGAAGAACATATTGAAATGATTGCTTCCGAAAACTATACCTCCCCTGCGGTCATGGAAGCTCAGGGTACCCAGCTGACCAACAAATATGCTGAGGGGTATCCTGGAAAACGCTATTACGGTGGCTGTGAGTTTGTCGATGTCGCTCAAGCACTGGCTATTGAACGTGTCAAGAAGCTGTTCGGTGCCGATGCTGCGAATGTCCAGCCGAATTCCGGTTCCCAGGCGAATCAGGCGGTGTTCCTGGCATTGCTGAATCCTGGTGATACGGTCATGGGGATGTCGTTGGCTGAGGGCGGTCACCTGACACACGGCATGGCGCTGAATATGTCCGGCAAATGGTTCAATATCATTTCTTATGGTCTGGATGCCAACGGTGTCATCGATTATGACCAGATGGAAAAACTGGCACGTGAGCATAAGCCTAAGCTGATCATTGCCGGGGCTTCTGCTTATTCCCTGAAGATTGATTTTGAACGGTTCGCCAAGGTTGCCAAGGAAGTTGGCGCTTTCTTCATGGTTGATATGGCGCATTATGCCGGTCTGATTGCCGCTGGTGTTTATCCAAACCCTGTTCCTTATGCCGATGTGGTCACTTCCACTACCCATAAGTCCCTGCGTGGTCCCCGTGGTGGTTTCATCCTGATGAAAGCTGAACTGGAACGCAAGATTAATTCAGCCGTCTTCCCGGGATTGCAGGGCGGTCCGCTGATGCATGTCATCGCTGGCAAGGCCGTGGCTTTCCAGGAAGCGCTGCAGCCTGAGTACAAAGAATACCAGCAGCAGGTGCTCAAGAATGCGAAGGTACTGTGTGAAACCCTGATTGCCCGTGGTTTCAATATTGTTTCCGGCAAGACGGAATCCCATGTCATGCTGGTTGACCTGCAGAACAAGGGGGTGACCGGCCGTCTGGCGCAGGATGTCCTGGGACAGTGCCATATCACCTGCAACCGCAATGCGGTGCCGAATGACCCGCAGTCACCGTTTGTGACTTCCGGTATCCGTCTGGGAACACCAGCCATCACAACCCGTGGTGCCAAGGAAGACCTGATGGTGCAGATTGCAGCATGGATAGAGGAAGTGCTGAATGACCCAGAGAACGAGGCCGTAATAGCAAAAGTACACGGTGAGGTTAACGCAGAGATGAAGAACTATCCTCTCTTCGCTTGGTAATTGTGACAATGGCAAGACAACAGAAAAGACGTTGGCACTGCTTGCCGGGTGTACCTCCTACAGAGATGGACAAGACCATCATGTACTGGGAAAGCAAGAACAAGCTGGTGCCTACACGTGACTTAATAAAAACCCCTGAGCAGATAGAGGGCATACGTAAGGCTGGAGTTATAAACACCGGGGTGCTTGATGCCGTGGCGGCAGCAATACACCCGGGGATGAACACGCAGGAGATAGATGACATCTGTATGCAGTATTGCAGCGAGCATGATGCCACACCTGCTTGTCTTGGATACGAAGGCTTTCCTAAAAGCGTATGCACCTCTATCAACGAAGTGGTATGCCACGGCATACCTAAAGAAGAAGACGTACTCATGGAGGGCGATATCATCAACGTAGATTTCACCACCATAAAGGATGGATACTACGCTGATGCTTCGCGTATGTTTATTATTGGCAAGACCACACCTGAGAAAGAACAGCTTGTGCGGGTAGCCAAGGAATGTCTTGAGATAGGTATGGAGGCAGCAAAGCCTTACAGTTTCGTTGGCGACATCGGCCATGCCATAGAGAAGCATTGTAAGAAATATCATTATGGTGTAGTGCGTGACCTTGCCGGTCATGGTGTTGGACTGAAGTTCCACGAAGAGCCTGACGTGAACCATTACGGACACAAAGGCGAGGGAATGTTGCTTGTGCCAGGTATGGTATTTACCATTGAGCCTATGATAAACATGGGCACATGGAAAGTATTCATTGATGCCGATGACCCATACGGATGGGAGGTGATATCAGGTGACGAGCTGCCATCAGCACAATGGGAACACACACTCGTCATGACCGAACACGGTGTAGAGGTACTGACATACTGATAATGCGTAATTAAGAACTTCACAATTCATAATAAAGGCTACGAATTATATAGTCCGTTGGAAACTGAAGATAAATACATATTAGCCATTGAGTCATCTTGTGATGACACCTCCGCGGCAGTGATGCGCGGCACAATACTTCTGAGTAACGTAACGGCATCACAGGATGTACACAAGGCATACGGCGGTGTGGTACCAGAGTTAGCATCACGTGCGCACCAACAGAATGTGTTACCAGTGGTTGACCAAGCAATCAAGAAAGCAGGCATAACGAAAGAACAGTTATCTGCCGTAGCCTTCACACGCGGTCCAGGTCTTATGGGCTCGTTGCTGGTCGGGGTGAACTTCGCAAAAGGCTTTGCCCGCGCACTCAATATCCCGCTTATCGATGTCAACCACCTGCAAGGACACGTCATGGCGCACTTCATTGACGAACCGTCAGCAGACAAC
>CALGGD010000329.1 GCA_937916185.1 uncultured Oxalobacter sp.
ACAGTTACGGCTGGATGCTGGTCGGTCTTGAACATGAAAGCGACGGTCCCGCGATACTTGCCACCCTTTATGGTTTGGACAAAGGACACCTGAAATCCCTGGGCGCGGTCAGTGTCGCCTACAATGATGGCGAATCAGACCTGAAATGTACCGTGGGCGTGGATACAAATGCCACATCCAATGCGGGCTATTACCCACTGACATTCACCGTGACCGGCACACAGAACGGAAAAACCATCAAGACAAAAGTCATCCATCTCCCCTTCAGCCTGTCCCAACAGCAGTATGACCTCCCGGATGGGTTCATCTGTGGCAACTGACGGTTAGGATTACAGCATCGACAGACGGAATCCTCGGGATTCCGCCCCCTTGCTATGCTGTCATGCCACAGGTATATTTCCAGACAACCGATTCCATTAGACCGAGGAGCATTCATGTACCCTGAAATTGCACGCGCTATCCAGAAAGACCCTGATATTGTTGAAGCCTACGATAAAGACAACAACCTGCTGTTTACCAAGCGAGGTTATCTGCACAGTTATGCCAACAAAATGGTGCTTATCAAGCCGACGCCTGACAGTGAAATCGCCTATGTCTATGATTTTGAAGGCGGCCTCCGTGGACAGCGGTCTGTCTGACATCAACCTGCCTGGAACCTATGGAGGGCATCATGCTGAAAAAAGGGTTATTGACCGCCATGCTGGGGCTGGCATGCCTGACTTCGACCGCCACCGCCTCGCCGCAGAACCTTTCCGGGAACACTGGGGTCTATTACGATAAAGACCTGCATGGGAACTATATCCTCATAGACCCTTCATCCAGCCCTGCGAACCGCTGGGCCGTTTTCTATGGACCGCAACCAGGGGTCAGGACAGCCTATATTGAAATCGTCCACGAAAGCCGTGCCTATCAAGGTGACTTTGAACAGCAGACTGGTGCGGTTGAACGCAAGACAGTCTCTATCGGTACCATCACCGGTTACCAGAACGGCACCGGCAGATTGAAAATCGGCTACGTCAAGGCCTACACCTACAACAAAGAGGCGAAAGTCCTCACCAGCCAGCGTCTGAAAAACCAGGAAAACAGGACTTACCGCCTCCAGGTCACCGATGATGAGCACTTCTCACTGACCCTGCCGGATGGCAGTACCCAGCACTATGTGTTTGAGGCGGCAGATATCGGGGGCTATGATGACGATATGAACGCCTACCTGAAGCGGAAACGCTGAAAAACCGGTCATCATCCGGAATCGGCCAGCTTACCGGGATATTCCCTCCCATCCATACAAAAACGGCGGCATCTTGCAATGCCACCGTTTCCTGTTTCATTGAAACCAT
>CALGGD010000330.1 GCA_937916185.1 uncultured Oxalobacter sp.
GAGTTCAGACGTGTGCTCTTCCGATCTCAAATTAATAGACGAAAATCGGCGTCGCCAACGCCGACAACATGGAGCGGATCTACCGCATGGAGGAGTACAAGAGCGCTCTTGCCAGATTGGACAACATCAATACGGACGAGACGTCGGTCTTCCAGAAACTGACGGAAACCCCTTATTCCATGCGGGCACGCCGTGCGTTGCTGGAGATATTCCAGCGTGAAAAGGAATGGCGTCAGGCGATTGAGGCGGCGGAAGCCCTGCAGAACATGGGAGCAGGGAACCGTAGCCGGCAGATTGCCCAGTTCTATTGTGAACTGGCAGAAAACCAACTGGTACGGACCCATCCTGAGAAGGCATTGCCTTTGCTCGACAAGGCATTGGAAATCGACGGGATGTGTGCCCGTGCGACCATCCTGACAGGCGATGCCCACAAGGCGATGGGAGATATTGAGAAGGCACTGGAAACCTGGCGCAGGGTGGAGAAACAGAACATTCAGCATACTATCCTGATAGTCCGCCGCCTGATGGATGGTTACGAGGCAGTCGGGCGTCCTGAAGAAGGGATCAGCCTGCTGAAATCCTATCTGTCTGAGATTTCTTCCATTGATATGCTTGATGTGCTGGTCAAGGCTGTCCTGAAACAGGATGGCGCTGAAAATGCCAATGCACTGGTACGGGAAGAACTGCGGAAAACGCCTACCCTGTTGGGGTTGGACAGGCTGCTTGAAGCGCAGCTGCTGGTGGTTCCGCCTGAAGTCCGTCAGGAAATTTCCAGTATCCGTACCCTGATTCAACGTTATGCCCATAAACTGTCCCATTACAAGTGCCACAACTGTGGATTTGAGGCAAGGCAGTTTTACTGGCAGTGTCCTGGATGCCATGAATGGGAATCCTATTCACCCAAGCGGGTGGAAGAGGAGAATTTCTCCTGATTGGCGTTTGAACAGCTGTTTCTGATTTGATTGAAGCGCATACCATGAGCAACAGAACAACCGGTCCCTATATCCTGATTGTTGGCGATGTCATGCTTGACCGTTACTGGTTCGGCGATGTGAACCGTATTTCGCCGGAAGCCCCTGTGCCGGTTGTCCTGATCAACCGTAATGAGGAGCGCTTGGGTGGGGCAGCGAATGTCGCACGCAACGTGGCAGCTTTGGGGGCGGATTGCAGCCTGATGGGGATTGTCGGTGATGATGAGGCGGGCAGGATTGTGGAAAGCCTGTTGAACGAGGCAGAGATTGTTCCCCATCTCCATGTCGCGAAGGAAATCTCGACGATTGTGAAACTCAGGGTAATCGGCCGTCAGCAGCAGCTGTTGCGGCTTGATTTTGAGAAGCGTCCGCCGCAGGATATCCTGGACCATGCCATGCAGCATTACCGCAATCTGCTGGCATCACATGACATTGTGGTCTTTTCCGATTATGGCAAGGGGGCACTGGATAATATTGCAGAAATGATTGCTGTAGCCCGGGAAGCCGGTAAGACCACGTTGGTTGATCCGAAAGGCGATGATTTCTCCAAATACCGGGGTGCTTCATTCTTGACACCGAATAAGGCTGAGCTCCGTCAGGTGGTTGGCAGTTGGCGGGATGAGCAGGAACTGGTTGAAAAGGCTCGTAACCTGCGGGAACAGCTCAATATCGACTGGCTTCTGCTGACCCGTTCTGAAGAAGGGATGTCGCTGTTCGGGGAAAAAGAAACCATCCACATTCCAACGGTTGCCCGGGAAGTCTTTGATGTTTCAGGGGCAGGGGATACCGTTATTGCCACACTGGCTACGATGCTGGGTTATGGCAAGCCCGTTGCTGAGGCGATTGATATTGCAAACAGGGCTGCGGGTATTGTGGTCGGCAAGCTTGGGACGGCAACTGTTACATCAGAGGAATTGTTCCCCCGGTAATCTAGCGGTGTTCCAGTTTTGCTATGGTCAGGTCCAGCAGTTTCATGCCTGACCTGCCGAAATTGATATTCGCCCGTTGAGCGCCGTCAAAGCTGACAATGACCCCTTCCCCGAATTTGGGATGATAGACCGTTTCCCCGATATCCCATCCGTTTTTCCCAGCAGGGAATCCTGATGCGGGGCTCGTTGGCAGGTCTTTCATATCCCGCCGTCTATTTTGGGAGGAATGGCTATGATAAGAGCTGGTTCCCCATTCTGCATAATCCATACTGATGCTTTTCTTCGGGGACAGGCGTTTGATGTTTTCTTCCGGCAGTTCATCGATAAAGCTTGACGCGATGTTGTAGCGCATATGGCCATGCAGCATCCGGGTCTGGGCACTGCTCAGGTAAAGCCGTTTTTTCGCCCGGGTCAGGGCGACATACATCAGGCGGCGTTCTTCTTCAAGACCATCCGGATCGCTGGCACTGTTTTCATGCGGGAAGAGGCCTTCTTCGAGCCCCGTGATGAAGACTGCCTCGAATTCAAGCCCCTTGGCGGCATGGACGGTCATCAGCTGGATGGCATCCGCATTTTCATTGGCCTGCGCATCACCGGCTTCCAGTGATGCATGGGACAGGAAAGCCGACAGGGGTGACATATTGAGCGGCAGGTCGGCATCTGCATCGAAAAGCGTCTGTGGGCTTGCCAGCAGGTCAACGGTATTGTCCCTATCAGGCATGGCAATGGCTGTCAGGGCAGGCTGATGGTAATCAAAGCCTTCTTCCGAGAGGAACAATGCTGCCGCAGAAACCAGCTGTTCAAGGTTTTCCAGACGGTCCGCGCCTTCTTTTTCTTTCTGGTAATGCTGTTCAAGACCGCTCTGCTGTTCAATGGCGCTGATTAGGTCAGGCAGGTTCATATGGACAGCTTCAGCCCTGCTGTTCTCAATGAGATGGGCAAAAGCCATCAGCAGCGTTTTTGCCCTGCCGGACATCAATGGGATGGCGGCATAGAGCGAGCAATGGTTTTCTTCTGCCAGCTGCTGCAGGTGCTCTATCGTCCGTGTCCCGATACCGCGTGGCGGGAAGTTGACGGCACGCATGAATGCGGCATTGTTGTCTGGATTGCCGACCAGCTGGAGATAGGCGATGGCGTGCTTGATTTCAGCACGTTCAAAAAAGCGGAGGCCGCCATAGACACGGTATGGCATGCCTGTACTGAAAAAACCATGTTCAATGACCCGTGACTGGGCATTGGACCGGTAGAGGACAGCGATTTCCCGATAGGGAATGCCTTCGTCTGCAAGATGCCGGATTTCATCACGTATCCATTCCACTTCGCTGATGTCAGATGGCAGTTCCAAGACCCGGACAGGTGTTCCATTCCCTGCATCGGTATGCAGGTTTTTTCCCAGCCGTTTCTGATTGTTGGCGATGAGGGCGTTTGCCACCGCCAGGATATTGCCATGCGAACGGTAGTTCTGTTCCAGGCGGATCAGGTTCTGGACATTGAATTCCCGCTGGAAAGCCAGCATGTTGTTGACATTCGCACCACGGAACGCATAAATGCTCTGGTCGTCATCGCCGACAGCAAACACGGCAGTTCCTTTACCGGCAAGCAGTTTCAGCCAGCGGTACTGCAGGTCATTGGTGTCTTGGAATTCATCGACCAGGATATGTTGGAAACGGTTCCGGTAATGTTCACGCAGGGGCTGGTTCCGTTCCAGCAGTTCACAGCTGCGCAGCAGCAGTTCGGCAAAATCCACAACGCCTTCATGCTGGCATTGGTCTTCATACAGCTGGTAGAGTGCGGCCATCTGCCTTTCATAATCATCGTGCGCATGGATGTCGCCTGCACGCAACCCCTGTTCTTTCTGGAGGTTGATGAAATACGCCAAAGATTTGGGTGGATAGCGTTCACTGTCCACATTGGCGGCTTTCATCAGGCGTTTGACGGCAGACAATTGGTCTTGTGCATCAAGGATGTTGAATGTCTGTGGCAGGGCGGCATCCCGCCAATGCAGGCGGAGCAACCGGTTGCATAACCCATGGAAAGTGCCAATCCAGAGTCCACGGAGATTGACAGGAACCATCGCACCAAGGCGCGCCGTCATTTCTTTGGCGGCTTTGTTCGTGAAAGTCACTGCCAGGATACTGTTTGTCGAGACCTGGCCAGTTTTAAGCAGCCAGGCGATGCGGGTGGTCAATACACGGGTCTTGCCAGAGCCTGCGCCTGCAAGAATCAATGCCGACTGCGCTGGCAGGGTTACAGCAGCCAGCTGCTCGGCATTCAGGTTGTTCAATAAGGAATCCATGCCGGTATTATCCAACAACTTGGATTGTCCTGTCTTGGGCTTTTTATTAGAGGGAAGGAAGGGGGGAAAGATGAGCATGTTGCATTAAGCGCATCACATCCATCCCTTTTTCTTTCAAAAGAAGCCAGGACAACAGGGCTGTTCCAGATAGATTGGAACAGCCTTCAGCAAGATTCTTGATATGCTTGGTTTATAATGCCAGCTTGGTTGGAGGAAGAAGGATGTTACCTCTGTTGCTTGCAGAAAAAGGAAGTCCCCTAAGGATTGGACGGATCACCGGCAGGGAAGAGACCAGGCGTTTTCTGGAAAACCTGGGTTTTTCGGTTGGTGAGGTGATTACGGTCGTAAGTGATATGAATGGCAGCTTGATTGTCAAAGTCAAGGATTCCCGTATTGCACTTGGCAAGGATGTGACTGGACACATTCTGGTTTCAAAGGAATGACAGGTATGAGAACCCTGAAAGATGTTGCGGTCGGTGAGACCGTTACCGTAAAAAGACTCCATGGTGAAGGGGCGACCCGCCGCCGGATGATGGATATGGGTATCATCAAAGGTGTTTCCATCCAAGTGGTCAAAGTTGCGCCGTTGGGGGATCCGATTGAGGTTTCTGTCAGGAATTACCTGCTTTCTTTCAGGTCGGCGGATGCCGGGATGATTGAGGTTGAAGAATAAAGGACCTGCCAGTTTTTATCTGTAAAGCAAAAACATGAGTATCCGTATTGCGCTTGCCGGCAATCCAAACTGCGGCAAGACAACATTGTTCAATGCCTTGACAGGCCTGCGTCAGTCTGTCGGCAACTGGCCTGGCGTCACTGTTGAGAAAAAAGAAGGCCGTCTGAAAGGGCGTTCTGATGTTATTGTGACTGACCTGCCGGGCATTTATTCCCTTTCCCCTTATTCCCCTGAAGAAATCATAGCCCGGACCTATCTGGTCGATGAAAAACCGGAAGTCATCCTGAATATCGTTGACGGGACCAATCTCGAACGCAACCTGTACCTTACAACCCAGCTTATTGAATTGGGATTGCCGGTTGTTGTCGCCGTCAACATGCTTGACCTGCTGCAGAAGAATGGCGATGTCCTTGATACAGAAACCCTCTCCAAGCGGTTAGGCTGTCCTGTTGTCGCCATTTCCGCATTGGAGGAGACCGGGATTGAAAAGGCTGTGGATAAAGTGCTGCATGCTGCTGGCAACAGACCGAAAGTCGCCCGCCATCACTACAGCGGTGCCTTGGAACATGCCTTGGCGCATATTGAAGAAGCAGTGCTGCATGACCAGCCAGAAAACATCCAGCATTGGTATGCCATCCGCCTGTTTGAACGTGACCGTAAGATTGCGGATAAGCTGGGATTGACGCCTGAACAGGTTGCGCATATTGAAAAGGACATCATCACCTGCGAAGAGGAACTGGACAATGACAGCGAAAGCATCATGTCCATGGAACGTTATGAATGGGTCGGCAAGCTGGTTTCCGTCAGCCTGCATGCGGCACCGAAGCAGGTTTCCACTTCAGATAAGATTGACCGGATTGTTACCAACCGTTTCTTGGCACTGCCGATATTCATCCTGGTGATTACCGGCATCTATTATGTGGCGATGCATTCTTTGGGTGAATTCATCACGGATTGGGTCAATGACGAGTTCTTTGGCGAAATGGTTCCGGAAGCTGTCGGGGGATGGCTGGAAAGCATGGAGGTCGATGAATGGCTGTCAGGTCTGATCCTTGACGGGATTGTTGCCGGTGTCGGCGCTGTCCTGGGGTTTGTCCCTCAGATCCTGCTGCTGTTCATCATGCTGGGTATTGTTGAATCCTGTGGCTATATGGCGCGGGTTGCATTCATCCTCGACCGTATTTTCCATAAGTTCGGGCTGTCCGGAAAATCATTCATCCCAATCCTGATCGGTACGGGCTGCGGTATTCCCGGGGTGATGGCGTCCAGAACCATCGAGAACGAGGCAGACCGCCGCATGACTGTCATGACCACGACATTCATCCCATGCAGTGCGAAGCTGCCGATTATTGCGATGTTTGCGGGGGCGGTTTTCAACGATGCCTGGTGGGTGGCGCCAGCGGCTTATTTCACGGGTATCGCCGCCATCATCATCTCTGGCATTATCCTGAAGAAGACCCGGATATTTGCCGGTGATCCCGCGCCATTTGTTATGGAACTGCCTCCTTACCGTTTTCCACGTATCGGTGCACTTGCCCGGACGACCTGGGAACGTGGTTCCAGTTTCATCAAGAAAGCGGGCACCATCATCCTGCTGTCCACCATCCTTATCTGGTTCATGTCCTCTTATGGATGGGCAGAAGGTGAATGGGGGATGGTTGAAGATATGGAAGACAGTGTCCTTGCCGCTGTCGGGAATGGTGTGAACTGGCTGTTTATGCCGCTTGGCTGGGGAGACTGGAAAGCGGTTGTCGCAACCATCACAGGGTTGATTGCAAAAGAAAACCTGGTTGGCACTTTCGGCATCCTGTATGGTTTTGAGGAAGTCGAGGAAGCAGGCAATGAAATCTGGGAACAGCTTGCCGCCAACTATACCTGGCTGTCCGCTTGGTCCATGCTGGTTTTCAACCTGCTGTGTGCACCCTGCTTTGCCGCAATGGGCGCAATCCGCCGTGAAATGAACAACTGGAGATGGTTCCTGTTCGCCATCGGCTACCAATGCGTTTTCGCCTGGTGTGTCGCCCTCTGCTTCTATCAGATCGGGATGTGGTTCACAACAGGGGTATTCGGGTTCTGGACAGCGGTTGCCTGTGCATTGGTCGTCTTTGCCGTTTACATGCTTTTCCGCAAGGGGTATGTTGAGAAAGCGGTCAAAGTGGTCAGTGAAGAACAGCAGGTGTCTTGACGGTAGAGGGGAAACAGTATGGGAACCATCATTGTCGGCGGCGGGTTGGTGATTGTTGTTGGGTTGGTCATCCTCAGCATGGTCCGTAGATACCGCCAGGGGAAATCCATCCTCTGTGATGGTGTCAGCTGCAATGCCTGTGGTGCGGAAGTCATCTGTCAATCCGGGAATGTGACTGCCGGTCAGGCCGTTGCCAAGGAAAAGGCAATCCGTTTTTATAAGCGGATTCCCTGAAAAAAGGAGGGGCAGTCATGGGAACCATTATTGTCGGCGGCGGATTGGCAATTGTTGTTGCATTGATCATCTTCAATATGGTTCGTAAGGTACGGCAGGGCAAGTCGGCTTTCTGCTCCAGCAGCAGTTGCGGCTGCGGTTGCGGTGCAGGCATGTCTTGCCATTCCCATCAGAAACCAGGGAAGGAAGAGACATCCTCATCCTGTTGCTGTTGTAGGGAAGTGCAGGATCATCACCATTCACCTGAAAAAAAGTGATTTCCCCTTTATCTGAGAATTGGAAAGGACAGGCGTCCCAGCGGTTGGGATGCCTTTTTTGATGTCATCCCTGTGGAAACAGGGGTGAATGGCATCGGAAATTTATTTTCCGGTTGCCCTTGAAATCCCGGGAACCCGCCCATATACTTAGCACTCGTTAAGGGAGAGTGCTAACAACAGCCTCTGTTCCTGTTCTTTGATTGAAGGAAAATACCCGTCCACGCGGCATGACCGGGTGGATTAACCAGATAGATTTTATAAGGAATTGTTATGAAACTTCGTCCTTTGCAAGACCGTATCATCATCAAACGTGTTGAACAGACAACCACAACGGCATCTGGTCTGATTATTCCAGATGCGGCGGCGGAAAAACCAGACCAGGGAGAGGTCTTGGCTGTCGGTAATGGCAAAGTGCTGGAAGACGGCAAGGTGCTGCCTCTTGATGTCAAGGTCGGTGATTTTGTCCTGTTCGGCAAATATTCCGGTCAGGCAGTGAAGGTTGATGGCGAAGAACTGCTCGTCATGCGTGAATCCGATGTCATGGCTATCATCGAACAGTAACGGCTGTTTGGTCTGCAAGTCAGAAATCCATCGTATCAAAAGATTTTAGGAGAAATTCATGTCCGCAAAAGAAGTTGTATTCGGCGATGCCGGCCGTAACAAACTGGTAGAAGGCGTCAATATCCTGGCAGACGCTGTCAAGGTCACTTTGGGTCCAAAAGGCCGTAATGTTGTTCTGGAACGTACTTGGGGAGCCCCTTCCATCACCAAGGACGGTGTTTCTGTCGCCAAGGAAGTCGAGCTGAAAGACAAGCTCATGAATATGGGGGCACAGATGGTCAAGGAAGTGGCTTCCAAGACAAATGACAACGCTGGTGATGGCACCACCACAGCGACAGTCCTGGCTCAGGCGATTGTCCGTGAAGGGATGAAATATGTCGCTGCGGGCATGAACCCAATGGATTTGAAACGTGGCATTGACAAGGCGGTTGCCGCAACAATTGCTGAGCTGCAGAAAATCGCCAGACCGATCACCACCAGCAAGGAAATCGCCCAGGTCGGTTCCATTTCCGCCAACAGCGACAGCTCTATCGGCGACAGCATTGCTGAAGCGATGGAAAAGGTCGGCAAGGAAGGTGTCATCACGATTGAAGATGGCAAATCCCTGAATGACGAGCTGGATATCGTTGAAGGGATGCAGTTCGACCGTGGCTATCTGTCCCCTTACTTCATCAACAATGCTGAAAAACAGATTGTTGCCCTGGACAATCCTTATGTCCTGCTGTTTGAAAAGAAAATCTCCAATATCCGCGATTTGCTGCCTGTCCTGGAACAGGTTGCGAAAGCCAGCCGTCCGCTGCTGATCATCGCTGAAGATGTTGAAGGTGAGGCACTGGCCACCTTGGTTGTCAACAATATGCGTGGCATCCTGAAGACCTGCGCTGTCAAGGCGCCTGGTTTCGGTGACCGCCGTAAAGCGATGCTGCAGGATATTGCAATCCTGACCGGTGGTACGGTGATTGCGGAAGAAGTCGGCCTGTCACTGGAAAAGACCACCCTGGATATGCTGGGCCAGGCCAAACGCATCGAAATCGACAAGGAAAACACGACCATCATTGATGGTGTCGGTGACGCATCTGCAATTGAGAACCGGGTCAAGGAAGTCCGCACCCAGATTGAGACAGCGACTTCCGATTATGACAAGGAAAAACTGCAGGAACGTATTGCGAAACTGGCTGGTGGTGTTGCCGTCATCAAGGTCGGTGCCGCAACTGAAGTTGAAATGAAGGAAAAGAAAGCGCGCGTTGAAGACGCCTTGCATGCAACCCGTGCCGCTGTTGAGGAAGGGATTGTCGCGGGTGGCGGTGTCGCATTGCTGCGTGCCCGTGAAAATGCTGATGTCAAGGGAGACAATCCTGATCAGGAAGCCGGTATCAAGATTGTGATGCGTGCATTGGAAGAACCGCTGCGTATGATTGTTTCCAATGCAGGGGAAGAAGCTTCTGTTGTTGTCAACAAGGTTCTGGAAGGCACTGGAAACTTTGGTTACAACGCTGCCACAGGTGAATATGGTGACATGGTCCAGATGGGGGTTGTCGATCCAGCCAAGGTAGCCCGTTCCGCGCTTCAGAATGCCGCTTCCATTGCAGGATTGATTCTGACAACCGACTGCATGATTTATGACATTCCAGAAGAAAAGGCTGCTGATGCAGGTGCCGGTATGGGTGGCATGGGCGGTATGGGTGGCATGGGCGGCATGATGTAATCATTCCTCCATGGGTTTACCCATCTGAGAAAAAAGGCCTGCGGTCAGTTTCCCGCAGGTCTTTTTTATGTCTGAAAAGCCTTCTTTCCGCCTTATGGAGGCCACGCCTGACATGGCTTTGTACGATAAAATAGACATTCCTGAACAGGCGCCATCTGAATGAATCATGTCTTTTCCTCATTTTGATCCATCCTCAAAGCATGACAGGCGGGTTTTTGCACAAAAGACGACCCGCACATGGCGACAGATGGTGACCTGGATACTGGCGCCGCTGCTGATTGGCATTGCCGGTGTCAGCATGGCGAACATCAGCAGGATCTGCTATGAAGTCAATCAATGGATTTCCAGCCATCTGGGATGGGGTGCCATTGTCTATATGCCGGTTGGCTATGCGCTGCTGATTTTTGTAAGCCGACGTTTTTTCCCCGGGACGCAGGGCAGTGGGATTCCACAGGCAATCGCTGTGCTGGAGGATCATGACGGGACAAAAAAATCGAACCTGCTTTCAGTCCGTATTGTCATCGGCCGTATTTTACTGCTGATTGGCGGATTGGTTATCGGGGCTTCGATTGGTCATGAGGGACCCATGGTGCAGATTGGTGGTTCAATCATGCACATATTCTTCGGCTATGGCACGTTGAAAAGGGCTGAACACCGCCAGATGCTGGTGTTGGCAGGTGGTGCAGCAGGGATTGCAGCGACTTTCAACACACCAATCGGAGGGATTATGTTTGCCATGGAGGAAATGGCAAAAAAATATGTATACCGAGGGCATAACCAGACGATTTTCACCGTATTGCTGTCAGGATTGGTGTCATTGGTCATCATGGGCAATTACACCTATTTCGGGAAATACCATATTGAACTGGATTTTGTGACGCATGTTCCTGCGATTCTGGTCTGCGGTGCTGTTGGGGGGGTATTCGGGGGTGTCTTCAGCCTGTTGGCGCAGAAAACACCGGATGGTTTGCCGGAAAGGCTGCGGCGGATGCTGACGCATCATCCGATGGCGTTTGCGGCGGTATGTGGTCTGGCGATGGCTGGCCTGAGCCTGGCGACAGATGGTCTGGTCAATGGCACCGGATACGTGCCGACAAAAATGGCTTTGGAGAGTGATGCCGCGACACACGTCTGGTTTTATGGTCCGGCAAAATTTGCCGGGACATTGCTTTCAGCACTGTGCGGGCTTCCTGGCGGGCTGTTTGCGCCAACCCTGGCCGTTGGCGGCGGACTGGGGGATATGGTTTCCCATGTCTTGCCGGACATCGCCCCCCATCGCGCACTGATTATCCTGGTGATGGTGGCCTATCTTTCAGGTCTGACGCAGTCCCCTTTGACAGCTTTTGTGATTTCGGTGGAAATCACAGGCAGTTATGAACTGCTGCTGCCGATGATTGCTGTCTCACTGATTGCAAATTCTGTCTCAAAGGTGGTTTGCCCGACATCGTTCTATCATAAACTGGCATTGAGGTTCGAGAAACATCCCGTAACTGAGCATAAAAAAGAAAAGGGAAAACAGAAGGACAGAAAAACAGCGGATGCTGGGGAACCATTGGCTGATGCCAATCAATCAGAAGGGAAACCCGCTGGCGATGCAGGTAAGGACAGCCCAATGCAGGAACAGGCGGCAGAAGCAGTCAATGATACGGGACGGACAGGAAAACCGCCTGGTTCCCCTTCATCATGAACAGGAAGGAAAAGGCAGATTTGACACAGGGTGCGTCACGGGCTTGCTATTGTATACGGACAAGACAGTCATTTCTGTCGGCATGCGCTGCATCGGCCATAGAGCGCAAGGTTATGGTCAACGAGCTCATAGTTCATCCGTGCAGCAACTTCCTGTTGATGGCGTTCAATCTCGGCATCCTGGAACTCTTCAACACGGCCGCAGCTGACACAGACAATATGGTCGTGGTGGGTGCCCTCATTGAGTTCATAGATGGCTTTACCGGTTTCAAAGTAGTTGCGTGATAATATGCCCGCCTGTTCAAATTGCGTGAGGACACGGTAAACGGTGGCAAGTCCGATATCTTGGTTTTCCGCCAGCAGTCGACGGTAGACATCCTCTGCACTGAAATGGCTTGAGGCGTTTCTCTGGAAAATGTCAAGGATTTTCAAGCGTGGCAGGGTTGCTTTCAAGCCGGTTGCTTTCAGGTCACTGGGTTTGACGCTCATTGTTTTGAGGAGCCTTTCTGTTTCAGATTGGTTCTTTACGGTTATCTGCTTTATCATATAGCTTTTGCAGAATCTGCTCAATAAATTGCTGTTAGGGTTCATTTTCGACATGCGTGGGAAACGAGATAATCTGTTGCGTTTTATCCGAACGTCTTTGCTGCTGGTCTCAACAGCGGCAGTGCTGTTTGGGTGTGCATCGAAGAATCCCCTGATTGATGAGGACACACCGGTCGATGATGACAAGGCAGTGATTGCAGCCATTGAGGCGGATGAGCAGAAACTGCGTGAAGAGCAGGCATTGAAAGAACGCCAAGAGAAAGAACGGATCCTGGCAGAATCCCACAGACGTGCAGAAGAACAGATACTGCCCAGGGAAAAGCCGGCGGGGGAAGTATTGCCGGTGGAACAGACGGTATCAGGAAAGCAGGCGCTGGAAACCGCTGCCAGGGAAAAAACAGAAAAAGTGGTTCAGCAGCCCATTGTTCCTGTATCCAGGCCTGCGGAAGCGGAACATGCTGAGTCCATTGTGAAGCCGGTTGAGCCGGAACGGGTCAACACAGAGATTCCAGAAGTGAAGGAAGTGAGCGTTTCCGGTCAGGAAGAAAGAAGGCAGCTGGAGATTGTTCCTGAATTCCATGCACCGGAACGCCGTCCAATCACTTACAGCGCCTATGGCAATGCCGATCGGGGAGAAAAGGAAGAAGTCCTGTTGAATTCACCGCCAAGACCTGTCAAGAAATGGATGATTTTCTTTACACCTTACCGGGTGAACCAGCAGCAGGGCAACTTTATCTCAGCTGAGATGCTGAACCGTCTGCAGCCTGGAATGACAAAAGAACAGGTGCGTTTTGCTTTGGGGACGCCTTTGCTGATGGATATGTTCCATGCGAACCGCTGGGATTACCCTTTCCGCCTGCTGAAGCAGAACGGTGCCCTGTCCACCTACCGTGTCGCGGTATTTTTCAATCAGGACGGTGTCGTTGAAAGCGTGAAACATGACAGCCTGCCAGAAGAGATTGAATACCTCAACCAGATCACCTCTGATGATGAGTCCATGGATAAACCCAAGAAAGATGGACTGGCTTCAACAGACCATCATATGACAGGCGATTTCCAGCCAGGACACTCGCCGACGCCATTGGAGGCTGGGGCGGCAGGGACGCCGACACCGGAAGAGCTTGAACGCCAGTTGCCGTCGATTGCGCCTGTCAGGACAACGGGCGGAGAGCCGGATGTCCACAAACCGGATTATGTCCCAGGGCGGGTTTCCAGATCTGGCAAGCCTTCCCGTCCACTGCCAGGTGTGAAACCTGTTGCCAATCAGACATGGACTCCTAAGGATATAGCCATTGCGGTACCGGAAATCAAGGGGGATGACGGACCAGAACAGGTTGTGGATTATCAGAGCCTGCCTTCTTACCGTACAGGAACGTATGGCGGCGGTCAGCCCGGTTCCCCGCGTCCAATCAGTGCGTTCAGGCCTTCAACGGTCCAGGAACCGGTCGAAGGGGCTGTTTCTGAAGAGAAACGTTCCGAATGGATGGCAAACCGTGATGCGATGCTGCGGGCATTGCATGCTTATGATGACGTGGAAGGTGAAGAGAACAAGAACCTGACTTATGACAGTATCAGGAAATTTGAGTCTATCAGTATCCCAAGGCGTACTGACAAGATGGTTCCGGAATCACCAAACCTTAAACAGATCGGAAATATCCAATAATGAACAAGATGAAAATCGCTGTTGCCGGCGCGAACGGCCGGATGGGGCATATGTTGATTGAGGCAGTCCTCAATGCGGAAGATGCGGAACTTGTCGGGGCACTGGATATCCCTGGCTCTCCTGCCATTGGCAAGGATGCGGGGATGTTCCTGGGACAGCAGACCGGGGTGCGGATTGAATCTGACATGGAAAAAGCTTTTGCCGGTGCGGATTATGTGATTGATTTCACCCGTCCTGCGGGTACCTTGGAACATCTGGCATGGTGTGCCGCGCATGGCGTGAAGATGGTGATTGGCACAACTGGTTTTGATGAGGCGGGCAAACAGGCGATTGCGGAAGCCGCGATGAAGATTCCGGTTGTCTTTGCGCCGAATATGAGTGTCGGAGTGAATGTCACAATGAAACTGCTGGCTGTCGCCGCCAGGCATTTTGCCAAGGGCTATGACATCGAAATCATTGAGGCACACCATCGCCATAAGATGGATGCGCCTTCGGGAACAGCCCTGAGGATGGGGGAAGTCATCGCAGAGGCGGTTGGTCGTGACTTGAAGGAATACGGGGTGTTTGCCCGCCAGGGAATCACCGGTGAACGTAATCCCTCCTCAATCGGCTTTTCGGTCATCCGGGGAGGGGACATTGTAGGGGATCATACAGTCCTGTTTGCCGGGACAGGGGAACGGATTGAGATTTCGCATAAATCGGCAAGCCGTGCGTCTTATGCGCAGGGGAGCCTGATTGGCTGCCGTTTCCTTGCTGGCAAGTCGGCAGGCCTTTATGACATGCAGGATGTCTTGGGGTTGAAGTGACCTCAACCGCCTGGCAGTGGGTGCAGGCAGAATATATGCGGACATCATCCTGAATCGACAGGTTTTCCACTGATGCCTTTTGGGTTGATGGATGTTTTTTTATCAATACAGTAATCATGCAAGACAGATACAATCACGCTGAAGTTGAAAAAGCGGTCCAGTCTGAATGGGAAGAAGGACAGGTATACAAAGCGGTTGAGAACGACCCGCGTTTCCCAAAGGGGAAATTCTATGCCTGTTCCATGCTGCCATATCCATCTGGCAGGCTGCATATGGGGCATGTCCGCAATTACACCATCAACGATGTCCTCTACCGTTATATGCGGATGAACGGTTACAACGTGCTGATGCCGATGGGATGGGACGCGTTCGGTATGCCTGCGGAAAATGCGGCGATGGCGCATGGTATTCCGCCTGCTGAATGGACCTATTCCAACATTGCCCATATGAAAGGGCAGATGGCTTCGATGGGATTGGCGATTGACTGGTCGCGTGAGATGGCGGCGTGCCGTCCAGAATATTACCGGTGGAACCAGTGGATGTTTCTGAAGATGTTGGAAAAGGGCATCATCTATCAGAAAACCGGCACCGTGAACTGGGATCCCGTCGACCAAACGGTCTTGGCGAATGAGCAGGTGATTGATGGCCGTGGCTGGCGTTCCGGTGCATTGATTGAGAAACGTGAGATTCCCATGTACTACATCCGCATCACCCAGTATGCGGAGGAACTGTTGGATTTCATCGCCAACAAAATGCCAGGCTGGCCTGAACGTGTCCGTACCATGCAGGTCAACTGGATCGGCCGCTCAGAAGGGGTCCGTTTCGCATTCGAGCATGATATCAGGGACAGTCAAGGGAAGTTGATCGGTGATGGCAGGCTGTGGGTGTTCACGACACGGGCGGACACCATCATGGGGGTTACGTTCTGTGCGGTTGCACCGGAACATGACCTGGCGCGTCATGCGGCGGAAGGCAGGCCGGAACTGGCGGCGTTCATTGAAGAATGCCGTCAAGGTAGTGTCATTGAAGCCGATATGGCGACAATGGAAAAGAAAGGGATGCCGACAGGGCTTTTTGTCACACATCCATTGACCGGTGAGAAAGTTGAGGTCTGGATTGGCAACTATGTGCTGATGAGCTATGGCGATGGGGCTGTGATGGGGGTTCCTGCACATGACGAACGTGATTTTGCGTTTGCGTTGCGCTTTGGTCTGCCGATCAAACAGGTCATCAGTGTTGCCGGCAAGTCATTCTCAGACAGGGAATGGCAGGATTGGTATGCAGACAAGGAAAACGGTCAGTGTGTCAATTCAGGGATATTGGATGGTCTTAAGCATCAGGCTGCTGTGGATGCAGTTGCCGAGGCACTGTCAGCGAAAGGCCTTGGCGGGAAACAGGTGACTTTCCGTCTGCGTGACTGGGGGATTTCCCGCCAGCGTTACTGGGGGACACCAATCCCCATCATCCATTGTCCAGACTGCGGTGCTGTTCCTGTGCCAGAAAAGGACCTTCCTGTCATCCTGCCTGAAGACTGTATTCCGGATGGGACAGGCAATCCATTGCGCAAGTCAGCCGGTTTCCTGAATACAACCTGCCCATGCTGTGGCAAGCAGGCTCAGCGTGAGACCGATACGATGGATACCTTTGTGGATTCCTGCTGGTATTTCATGCGTTATTGTTCACCAGGCTCCGACAAGGCGATGGTGGATGAACGTGTCGGCTATTGGATGCCGATGGATCAGTATATCGGTGGTATCGAACACGCTGTCATGCATCTACTGTATGCCCGTTTCTGGACGAAAGTGATGCGCGACCTGGGATTGGTCAGGTTTAATGAACCTGTGAAGAACCTGCTGACCCAAGGCATGGTGCTGAACGAAACCTATTTCCGGGAAGATGCTTCCGGCAAGAAGAGTTGGTTCAATCCAGAAGAGATTGACCTGCAGCTTGATGAAAAGGGACGTCCTGTCTCTGCCGCGCTGAAAGCGGATGGAGCACCGGTTGTCATTGGCGGCATTGAGAAGATGTCGAAATCCAAGAACAATGGTGTCGATCCCCAGGCGCAGATAAGCCAGTATGGCGCAGATACTGCACGCTTGTTCACGATGTTTGCTGCACCACCGGAACAGACGTTGGAATGGTCGGGATCCGGTGTGGAAGGGGCTAGCCGTTTCCTCCGCCGGGTATGGGCATTTGCCTACAGGAACCTGGATGCTGTTCGTGGTGCACCGCATGAGGTTCCTGCCAATCTGGATGATGGCCTGAAGGCGCTCCGCCGTGAAATCCACCAGATCCTGCAACAGGCAAACCAGGACTATGCCCGTATGCAGTACAATACGGTGGTTTCCGCAGGCATGAAAATGCTGAATACCTTGGAAGCCGCCAAGCTGGATGGTTCTGCTGAATCCGATGCTGTGCTGTGGGAAACGCTGTCGGTTTTCCTCAGGGTGCTTTATCCAGTTGTTCCCCATATCACTTATGCGCTCTGGCATGAGCTGGGTTATGATACGGGCATCGGCAATCTGCTGGATGCGCCCTGGCCCCAGGTTGATGCGGCTGCATTGGAACAGCGTGAGATTTCCCTGGTTGTACAGGTCAATGGTAAGCTCCGTTGAAAAATCAGCGTTCCAAAAGGCTCAGACAAAGCCTTTATCGAAGCTGCAGCACTGGCAAATGAGAATGTTGCGAAATTCGTTGCAGGGACGCCGAAACGCGTGATTGTCGTGCCGGACAAACTGGTCAATATTGTGGTCTGACAGGGAACTGCTCATGGAAATCACACACAGCCCTCATTTCCGTTCCATCGCCCGTTGGCTTGCTGCCGTCGGGTTTGCATTCATGCTGGCAGCGTGTGGATTCCATCTGCGGGGCGATTTCAAGTTTGCATTCAAGTCGATGTATCTTGAAACACCGCCTGGGTCGGTGATTCCCAGATTGTTCAAAAGGCTGAACCGGGGGATGCAGATGACGGATATTGTGGCATCCCCGAAACAGGCGGAGGTCATCCTTTCAGTTTCCCATGAACGTAAGAAACAGAAGACACTGTCCTATGACAACCATGGGGATGCCCGTGAATATGCGTTGTATTACCGTGTGACATATTCCCTGCGCACTCAGAAGGGCAAGGAACTGGTTGAACCGACTACCATCACCCTGCGCCGGACAATGACTTATGACGAATCGGAAGACTTGGCGAAAGAACGTGAAAAGCAGATGCTGTATGCTGATATGCAGCAGGATATCGCCCAGCAGATCCTGCGTCGCCTGAGCAGGGTCACAATGGAAGAAGGGGATGCGTTGCCCCAGGGAACACAAGCTGATGGCGGGATGGTTCAGAACCAGAATGCGGAAATGCCGGGAGGCATGTTCCAGATTGAACCGGAAGGTCAATGACAGGTCAAACGCTGACGGTGGGCTGATATGCTGCTCCGATATGAAGCCCTTGAAACACATCTGAAAGGTGAATTGGCATCGCTGTATGTGTTGGCAGGTGATGAATACCTGTTGGTGCAGGAAGCGGTTGACTTGATCCGCGCGGCGGTGCATGAGCGGGGATTTACCGAACGGCAGGGCTTTACGGTTGAAAGGGGGTTCAAATGGGAAGATCTGTATGTCGCAGACAATGCCCTGTCCCTGTTCGGTGACCGTAAATTGATTGAATTGCGGATCCCATCCGGTAAACCTGGTAAAGAAGGATCGCAGGCCATCCAGCAGTATGTGTCGGGGCTGTCTCCAGATAATGTCACCTTGATCACCCTTCCCCAGCTTGATTGGAATACCCGGAAGTCATCGTGGGTTTCCGCATTGCAGAAGCGTGCAGTTTATATTGAGGTGAATCCTGTGGATGTCGCCCAGCTGGGTGGCTGGATTGCTTCCCGCCTGCGGCGGCAGCATCAGCAGGCGGACCGGGCGGCAATCCAGTTTCTGGTTGAGCGGGTTGAGGGCAATCTGCTGGCGGCCTGGCAGGAAATCCAGAAATTGGCACTTCTGTATCCAGAAGGGACGTTGACAGAAGAGCAGGTGCGGCATGCGGTGCTTGATGTTGCCCGCTATGATGTTTTCCAGGTCAGCGAGGCGATGCTTGGACGTGATACGGCACGTTTTATCCGTATGATGGATGGGCTCAAAGGGGAGGGGACACCATTGCCCCTGCTGCTTTGGGTGTTTGTCGATGAAATCAGGGTGCTGCTCCGTTGCCGTCAGGCGTTGGATGCCGGTATGAACCCGTCGGAAGTCGCCCGTGCCAACCGTCTTCGGGGTGCCCGTGAACGTCTGGTGATGAATACGCTGCGTT
>CALGGD010000331.1 GCA_937916185.1 uncultured Oxalobacter sp.
CCTGGCAAAACGTTTCCCCGACCGCCGCGAACTGACAGAATGGCTGAAGCTGGATGTCGATGTCCTGAACGTCCCCCGCTGCTGTTGCGGTTCTGGCAGACGCTGCTGCTGGTGTGGTCGGTACTATCTCGAAGGGAAAAACCTGTAATATCTTCCGTTTTAACAGACCCTCATGCATATCCAGATCTTTGACCGTGACACCACCCGCCTGAAAGCCATCCTGTCCACAGTCAGCAGGGCAGCAGAACGCATCACAACCAGCATCACGGTTGAAGGCATCTCAGACAGCCAGACCTTGACCCAGGCAGGCATCTTCTCCTGTCCAACCATCTGCATTGATGGCAAAGTCTTCGCCGCAGGCTATATCCCATCTGAAACAGAAGCCGCCAGATGGTTCTCCAGACTGGGCATTGCCTCTACCGGTCCCCATGCCTATACCTGCATCTGCGGGCAATGCATGCCCAGATTCCTGCCCTGAGAAGGTCTTCCCCTTCAACAGGCATCACCGGCAGATTCATTGACACATCCCCGTACCATCAATCAGAATGGCTATCCTGAAAGTCTTCTGAACGAAAGCCTATCCATGGAAACCCGCTATGAACTGGTGATGCACGACACCATCGAACGGTTTGGCAAAAAGCTGTACCGCATCCAGGCGACTGTGGATATGCCCCGGCACCAGATCCATAAAGGCGACCTTGGCGGATGGATTGAATCCCCTGACAACCTGCCCCAACTTGGTAACGGTTGGGTTGATGAATATGCCCTCGTCTATGAAAACGCCATTGTCACAGGGGACGCCTTGGTGACCGGTCATGCTGAAGTGTTCGGGCACGCCTTGATCCATGACCGGGCGGTCGTCCGTGGACATGCCCGTATCTTTGCCTATGCAGAAGTCGCCGGTGATGCCTCGATGACCGACTATGCGATGCTGGGCGGCAATGCCCGCATTGCCGGAATCGCCGAACTGTCCGGCTATGATTTCATCGGCGGAGACACCATCATCGACAGTGCCCGCTATGCCCTGCTCGAAGACGACTTCATTGAAATAGATGGTACAACGCTTTACCGTATCCAGGCGCTGGTTGACAACCCCTTCCATGGTGTCACCGCTGGGGATAAAGGCGGCTACCTTCAGGGCATGGACAACCTGGCAGTGAACGGCAGTGCCTGGGTTGCCGATGATGCCCTGGTCTATGAGCAGGCCCACGTCTCAGAAAACGCTCTCATTGCTGGTTCCGCCCGTGTCTCCGGCAATGCACAGGTCAGTGGTTCTGCTGTTGTGACCGATGAAGCTGTTGTCTGTGGCTCTGCAAAAATCAGTGGCTTCACCCTGATTGATGGCCAGTCTGTCCGCGATGGCACCCGCTTCCGGCTGTTGAAAGACCAGTCTATCGAAATCGGTTCAGGTACCGGCAAAACCACGCTTTACCGTATCCAAGCCACCATGGACAACGCATTGCACCATGTAAAAGACGGTGACCTTGGAGGGTGGGTTGAGCATGAATCCAATCTGGCGACATTGAGTGAAGCCTGGATAGCCGATGAAGCCAAAGTCTGGGGACGGGCACGGGTCGGCGGAAAGGCATTGGTCTCCGGTCATGCAGAGGTTTCCGGCAATGCGCTCGTCTATGACAATGCCCGTGTGCGTGACCACGCCAAAATATCCGGCATGGCTTCTGTCTTCGGACTGGCTGAAGTCGATGGCACAACAACCGTCGATGGCATGACCCAGCTTTCCAAACGGCCTGGCCTAGAATGATGGAAAAGAATAACGGTTTTCAGGAATGCAGACAATGAAAGTGATTCAGATTCAGGGTGGCACCGTCTATATCGGCAAAGATGACGGCACTTTCGAGACATTGCCCCTGACCGCATTCAGTTTTGTACCATCTGTCGGTGATGAGGTTGAAATCTACTCCAATGGGCAACAGACCATCGTATCGAGAAAAACCAAACCCTCAGCAGGCAGGCAGAACCCTCAGAACAGCGACCAAAGCACTTCATATAAACAGACAACCTATATCGGCCCCCATGTCGTGAACAAAGTCATTTACTGCGTACTGGCTTTCCTGCTCGGGGGACTCGGCATCCATAAATTCTATGCCAGCAGGATCGGGAAAGGCATCCTTTATATCCTGTTCTGCTGGACAGGCATCCCCAGCATCATCGCCCTGATCGAGTGCATCATGGCATTGTGCAAACCTGCCGATGCCAATGGCAATATCCAAGCCTGAAGCCAGGATCACCCCAATGCCTTAAGCTTCTCAATGGCACTGGCATGACCGGCAGATGCTGCTGCTTTCAGCCATTCAACGCCCTTCTCCGGGTTTGCATCAACCCCTTCCCCATTGAGCAGCGCAACGCCAAGCGCATACTGTGCCTCAACATCTCCAGACGCCGCCTGCCAGACCAGGGCTTCGACCGATTCAGACTGCTGGGACATACCGGTTCCTTGATGAGTCCATACAAAAAAACAGAAGCAGAAGGGGATACCTTCTGCCTGCGATGTTCAATCCTTCTTTACTTTGCAGCAGCGTCAGCAGCTGGGGCAGCCTGTTCAGCAGCAGGTGCAGCAGCTTCTTCAGCATAGGAAGGCAATGCCAGTCCCAAGAAACCCAGACCGACAACTGCGGCAGCAACGGTTTTTTTCAGTTCGATACTCATCGTGTATTGTCCTTTGTCAATAAAAAAAGAAAATTTTCAGAAAGAAGAAAGAAAAAACATACAAGCATGAATGTATGCCTTTTTTTCAGGAAACGCAATCACCTGACAATTTCCTTCCTTAACAGAAATCATCTTCTCGATTGCTTGACGCAGATATTTTACTGTATAAAATAACAGTTGTTTATTATCCAAGACTGCACTGACAGCTTCACCATGGAATCAGACAACCGCTCAACCACTGCCGTTGAAAAACTGACTGGCGGCTTCGCCCTGCCCCAACAGGAACCATCGCGCCTGCTGCAGGACATCATCGACCATCTGATGATCCATCCCAACAGCACCTTCGCCGTCCATGTCGGCAGCATGGCGATGCGGGGCCTGGGCATCTTTGAAGGTGATACCCTATTGGTGGACCGTTCCCTCGAGCCCCATCACAACCAGATTGTCCTGGCTGTCGTGGATGGCGAATTCCTCGTCAGGCAGCTCCATATCCACCAAGGCACCGTCGAACTCCATCCCGCCAACAGCCGCTTCCCCATCATCACGCCACGCGAAGGTCATGAAATCATCCTATGGGGCGTTGCCGTCACCGTCATCAAACGGCTCTTCAGGAAAAACAGAGATGGGAAAACAGCGTGACATCGCCCTCGTGGACTGCGACAACTTCTTCGTCTCATGCGAACGCGTCTTCAGACCCGACCTCAACACCCGTCCCGTAGTCGTGCTGTCCAGCAACGACGGCTGTGTCGTCTCCCGTAGCCAAGAAGTCAAAGCCATGGGCATCAAGATGGGCGAACCTTGGTTCAAACTTCAAAAATATCATTCAGTTATCACTGCCTTTTCAAGCAATTTCAAACTTTATGCCGACATAAGCAGCCGCGTCAAACAGCTGCTGGCGGACTTCTCGCCCATCCAGGAAAGCTACAGCATCGATGAATCCTTCCTCGAACTGACCGGCTTCAGGGATGTCTGGGACAGGGCCTTCACCATCCGCCATGAAATGATGCGGCAGCTCAGCATCCCCGTCTGCATCGGCATCGCCCCCACCAAAACACTCGCCAAACTCGCCAACCACATCGCCAAGAAACACCCCCGCTCAAGAGGTGTATTTTCCTGGAACCGCCTGACAGAACCCCAGAAACAGTCCCTGCTGTCGGCCATCCCAGTCAGTGAAATCTGGGGCATCGGACGCAGTATGGACCGCCATCTTGCCCGGCAAGGCATCTGCACCGCCTGGCAGCTGAAAAATGCTGACCTGGACATGATACGGTCACGCTATGGCGTCATCCTCGCCCGGCTGGTCACTGAACTGCGCGGAGAACCCTGCCTTGACCTTGTGGCGATGCGCCCGCCCCGGCAGC
>CALGGD010000332.1 GCA_937916185.1 uncultured Oxalobacter sp.
TGTGTCAGAACAAATGATGAAGCCACACGCCCTGACGAATCCCGTGGATAAGGTGCAGACCGGTAGACAGCCTGGCGGACTGCCTCGTCAAAGCCTGTCACACCGGATGAGCGGCGTTTCTGGGCACTGCGGACACTGCCATCCGGATACAACTCCACATCATAAACCACTGCTGGATTTCCAGATATGGTTGATACATTGTATATGGTATTCGACTTGATTTTGGCGGCAACCCGACGGATATAGGCGCCATCCGCCCTGCCTGGAGCCGTTGCATAGGCATTTGTCCCGGTTCCACCTGTCCCTGTCCTGCCATAGGCAGTGCCACCGCCTCCAGTCCCACGGGCGGCACCGCCACCCAGACCGGCACCACGGCCACCCCCGAAACCGGCGGCGACACGCCCTGCCTCTGCAGACAGCAGCGCTTTGAGCCGCTTCGCTTCCGCCTGGCGCCTGGAATCCGCCTGCGCCTGGGCAAGCTGCCTGCGCAGCTCAGCCTCACGGCGGGCGCTCTCCGCTGCCTGCTGCTCTGCACGGCGGCGTTCCTGTGCAAGGGCAATGTCAGGCCTTTCTTGTGGCGCTGCATCCCTGGATGGTGCTGGAGCCGGGCTTCGCTCAGGCTGCTGCGCCCTTGTTTCCACAGGTTCCTGGGTATTTGCCTCCTCCACCTGCTCCCCGGCATCAGGCGAACCCGCTTCCGCCGCCATCTCGCCTGCCGCCAATGGCGCTGCTTCACGGACCTTGACATCCCAGACCTCGGCGGAAACCATCTGATCCGGCTTGGGCTGCCAGCTGACCCCAAACCAGAGCGCGCCGATCAACAGGCAATGGACAGCCATTGCCAGGATCAGGGATCCTGTCGAAAGCCTTTGAACCTTGGGAACCAGGACACCATGCTGCATGCCGCCACCTCACTGCGTTGCCAGCCCGACCCTGCGTATGCCCATTTTCTTGGCATCAGAAATCACTTGGATAACCTCGTTGTAAATGATGTTCCTGTCTGCGGCAATCAACACCGGCAGATCCGGATGTTCTGCATGAAGCGCCTGCATCTGACGCATCAACGCATCATGGTCCGGCACATTCTGGAACCCGGCATCAGGCCGGTCAGGACGGTGCACCCCGATTTCCGCCGACACATCCGGCCTCAGGGAAACCTGGATGAAACTGTCCGGTGGCGCTGCGGTTTTTTCCGCTGTGGGGACATTGACCGTCCCCATATTGGCGATTGGCGCACAGACCATGAAAATCACCAGAAGCACCAGCATGACATCGATGTAGGGCACCACATTGATCTCCGAACGCAGACGTCTCCGCCTGCCGCCACCACGCATACCACTGAAAATCGATTCAGACATCGGGACTCCTTATGACTGCCTCTGGAGGATATTGGAAAACTCTTCGATGAAATTCTCGAAGCGTACCGCCAGACGGTCCGTATCATTGGAAAAACGGTTATAGGCAACAACAGCGGGAATCGCCGCAAACAGCCCGATAGCCGTTGCAATCAGCGCCTCGGCAATCCCCGGCGCAACCGTTGCCAAAGTCGCCTGCTGGACATCCGCCAGTCCACGGAAAGCATTCATAATGCCCCAGACCGTACCGAACAGCCCGACATAAGGGGAAACAGAACCCGCTGACGCCAGGAATGACAGATGGGATTCCAGTGCATCCATCTCGCGTTGATAAGCGGCGCGCATCGCACGGCGGGAACTGTCCAGCAGGGAAGCGACATTATGGGAAGAGGTCTCGGCGCCACGCGCCTTCAGGTATTCCCCCATACCGGCATGGAAAATACGGGCAAGCGGCCCATCCAACGTCCCGTTGCCGACATCCTTGTAAATCGCCTGAAGCGTACCACCAGACCAGAAACGCTCCTCAAAAGCCACTGTCTGCCGCCTGGCTCTCCGTAAAGCCGCAAGCTTCTGGAAAATATATGCCCAGCTCAGCAGGGAAATGAGCAGAAGGCCCACCATGATGATCTGGACAATCAGTGAGGCATTGGAAACCAATGCGATAAATGAAAGATTGTGTGCTGTCTGCATAGTCTTTGCCTGTTTCCTTATCCTTTCATGTCATCCCATCAGGATTTCCGGGAACCGGAAGCCGCCTGGAATTTTTCCAGGATATCCTCTGGAAACGCCGCCGGTTTCATCTTCCCGCCATCCACACAGACAATCGTAACACGGCAGGAAGAACAGAGAGCCCCATCAGCATCCCGGACCACCTTCTGCTCAAATTCTATCGAAGCCCCCCTGACTTTTGCGACATCCAGCGTGACAGACAGCGCATCATCCAGCACAGCAGGACGATGATAAGCCACCGCCACATTCCGGACCACAAACAGGATCCGGCGTTCCTGCGCCAGGGACTGCTGGCTGATACCCAGCGCGCGCAGCCACTCGCTGCGGGCACGCTCATAAAACTTGAGGTAGTTTGCATAATAGACGACACCGCCAGAATCGGTATCCTCAAAATAGACCCTGACGGGCAAGACAAAAGCGGCATCCATACTGAAAAACCTGAAAAACTGATGATGGGATATCTACGCTAGCGTACTATGGGGCAACAATCAAGCCTTATTGTATTTTGTAACAACCAGCCACCCCCCACCTGGTCAAGACAGGGCCGCTGTTATCCTGCCATGAACCAGAAACATACCCAAAGTTCCTGAAAAATACTGACGAAAACCACCGATTGCTTTATCATGCTGGAGTAGCCCTTTTTTTACAAGGTCTGCACCCCATTTTCGAGCAGGACATCGGCCGTGCCCTGTTTCAGTTCTGCGGTTTCCCCATGGTTTGGGAGCCACGGAAAAGAACAATGCCTCCGGACCTGCACTGTTTCCTTTCAGAGAGGAAACAGTGCAGGTCCGGAGGCATTGTTCTTTTCCGTGGCTCCCA
>CALGGD010000333.1 GCA_937916185.1 uncultured Oxalobacter sp.
AGCCCAAGGTCCTTCTTGACGCCCTTGCCCTCCTGATAAGCGATACCCAGGCTGAACTGTGCGTCCCTGTGCCCTTGGTCTGCCGCCACCAGCCAAAGACGGACAGCCTTTTCCTCATCCCGTTCGACACCGATGCCATCATGGCAACGCATACCCAGATGGTACAGGCCATTGGGTTCCTCGAGAGCCGCTGCCTTCTGCCACAGTTCAACCGCTTTGGAGACATCCCGGGCAACACCTTCTCCCTTGAAATAGGCTTCACCCAAACGGCTCCATGCAGGGACATAATCCTGTGCCGCCGCTTTCCGGAGCCAGGCAATGCCCTCATCGATATTGAGCACCATGCCTTTCCCGGCAAGACAGAGCAGCGACAGGGCATACTGCGCTGGCGCATAATCCTGCTCTGCCGCGAGCAGGAACCAGTCTGCTGCGGTCTCAGCATCCTCAGGAACACCTTTCCCGTCACGGTACATCACGGCAAGGTTGTACTGTGAGATGATGAATCCCTGGAAAGCGGTGGTCTTCCACCAATTGATGGCATGGTCTTTATCTACCTGCATATTAGAGAATCAATATTTTTAATATTTCCTTATAACCAATCACTTAAATAAAAAATGACGCTTAAGGATTAAGCATCAAAGTTTTCCATATACGCCCATTGATACACTTTTTTCTGTGCGGGACTGATATTTCATGATTTTCTGTGGTTCTTTCCAGTGATTGTATCAACCCAAAAGAAAACGGCAACCACGTCTTGCAGTTGCCGCCTCCGTCAGGGCATCAGCCCATTTTACCCAATCAGCTTACCCGCAACTCAATGGATTTACCCAAAGCCTTGAATGCCGCCGCAATGGTGTCTATTTTGGTGCTGTGGTTCAAGTCCATGATTTCAGTAACACGCTGAGGCTTGATCTTCATACGATGCGCAAGGTCAACGGGTCGGCAATTGTCGGACAGCATGGCATTGAGAAGCAGCACCTTCGCTGAAACAGAAACAGGCATCTCAACCAGTTTTTCGCCTTTCAGCCGTCTTGATGGCATTGGAACCTGCCGCCCATCCTCCAAGTAAAAGTCCATTGCGGTAACAAGCGCATCCTGTGCCATTGCCAACGCCTCTTCCTCGGTGTCGCCTTGGGTGATGGCCTCTGGAATGTCACGGAAAGAAACGATGAAACCACCTTCTTCCGCTGGTTCAAATACTGCTGGATATTTCATGCTTGACCTCCCTTCACTTGATGCCTAACTGCCTCTTGACCATCTTGACATAGCCTTCTTTAAGTTCCCTGTGCCTGGAAAGCACTGTCTGCCTGCCATTCAGATAAACCTTGGTATGGTTGCCTGCCTCTACAAGTTTCGCACCCAGTTCCTTCAGGTAACTTTCAAATTCAAGCCGCTTCAATTCAGCATCCCCTCTGTCTTGGATATGGAATTATTGTAACGAAAAAACGTTATATAATCAACAAAAAGCATCCATGTTCCACCAGACAGTGAGCAGCAGCAAATGATGCAGATGCCCACATTTCCTGCCAGATTCCAGCATCCACTTTCTGCATTGCCAAGGTCTGGATGCATCCTGACACAATCTTCAAAGCGGAGGCATATCGGATCCTGACAAAACCGGCTGATTTACCCTATCCGGGTTTTACCTGCTTTCAGGGGGAATCTGGACTGCACAGTTGTGTATACTTTCATTTTCATTTCCAGGCGGACTTTCACCGACAGCTTCTGACACAATGCCTTCTGAAACAGACAATCCCGTTGAAACATCCAGCGCGCAGCACCCTTCAGCATTGGCCCTGATGCCTTTTGCTGTACTGGCAGCTGTGTACCTGCTGTTTGCGCTGGTGATGGGCAATCTATCGAAAGTGCCGATGACAACAGCCTTTATCGCAGCTTCCGCAGCTGCACTGCTGATGAACCGCAACAGGCCATTGAACCAGAAGACTGAAATCTTTGCAGCTGGCATGGGCAGCCGTGACATCATGATCATGTGCCTTGTCTTCATCCTGGCAGGAACCTTCACCGCATCTGCCAAAGCTGCAGGCGGAGTGGATGCTGCTGTCGCGGTGACACTGCATTTCGTTCCATCTGAATTCCTGGTCGCCGGGCTGTTGGTCGTTTCCGCCCTGATCTCACTGGCGGTCGGCACCTCATGCGGAACCATTGCCGCAATCGTACCGATTGCCGCCCTGCTCGCACAGTCTGTCCATGCAGATGCCGGCATCGTCATCGGTGCTGCCGTCGGTGGCGCGATGTTCGGGGACAACCTTTCCCTGATTTCCGACACCACAATCGCTGCCACCCGCACACAGGGAGCGACCATGCGGGACAAGATGCTCGGCAACCTCAAGATTGTGCTGGCGCCAGCCCTGATCTGTGCGGCACTCTACATGCTGCCGATGTTCTCTTCTTTGGATGGCAACCATCCTGCAACCGACATCGGCTGGGACACCTGCCTGAAAATCTTTCCTTACCTGCTGCTGTTGGGACTGGGTGTCTGCGGTGTGAATGTCATGCTGCTGTT
>CALGGD010000334.1 GCA_937916185.1 uncultured Oxalobacter sp.
GGCCCTGTACCGTCTATATGGCGATCGGCAAATTCGGACGGTATGTCACGATGACCTGGATCCTGCTCAACATTCCATCCGGTTCATGGCGTACCATTGCAGGCTTACTGGGATGAAAAGGAAAAGAATGGAAAACTGCGTACTCTGCAAAACAGACGGTGGCGAAGTCATTTACCGGACCGGCAAATGGCGGATCCTGCTCGTCGATGATGGCAACCTGCCCGGTTTCTGCCGTGTTGTCCTGAACAGCCATGTGGCTGAAATGACCGACCTGCCTGCCGATGACCGGAACGCCCTGATGGAAGTTGTCTGGCTGGTCGAACAGGCGGTACGGGATGCCATGCAGCCGGACAAGGTCAACCTTGCAACCCTTGGCAACATGGTTCCCCATCTGCACTGGCATATCATCCCCCGTTACAAGGATGACGCAACCTTCCCGGATGCCATCTGGGCTGCACCACGCCGGTCCGTCGCGGCGGAAACCCTTGCTTTACGGAAACAGCGTGTGCCCTTCCTGCGCAGCCTGCTCAAGGAACGGCTCACCAAACGCTATGCAGACAACCCTTGACTTTAGGAAACATGGCTAAACTGACCGATTTCGGCTTTCAACAGGTCGATGAAGACAAGAAGGCTGGCAAAGTCGCCAAAGTCTTCACGGAAGTCGCCAGGCATTATGACCTGATGAATGACCTCATGTCCGTCGGGCTCCACCGGCTATGGAAAGCCTTTGCCATCAACCAGGCAGGTGTCCGGAAAGGTTTCCGGGTCCTGGATGTCGCCGGTGGAACCGGTGACATGGCGGAAGCCTTCGCCAGGCAGGTGGGCAAAGAGGGGGAAGTCTGGCTCACCGACATCAATGAAACCATGCTCCAGCAGGGACGCGACCGTCTGCTCAACAAAGGCATCCTGCTGCCAACCGCCGTCTGTGATGCGGAGAAACTGCCGTTCCCGGACAACTGGTTCGACCGGGTGATGGTTTCGTTCGGTCTGCGCAACATGACCCACAAGGAAACCGCCCTTGCAGAAATGCACCGGGTGCTGAAACCAGGCGGCAAGGTGATGGTCCTGGAATTCTCCAGGATCTGGGCTCCCCTGCAGACGGCCTACGACCTTTATTCCTTCACCGTCCTGCCTTGGCTCGGCAGGCATATTGCCGACAGTGAAGACAGCTACCAGTACCTTGCGGAATCCATCCGTATGCATCCAGACCAGGAAACCCTGAAGAAAATGATGGACGATGCCGGTTTTGTCCTCACCAGATACCATAACCTCAGTGCGGGTATCGCCGCCCTGCACACCGGCATGAAACTGTAACCCTGATTGGAAAACCCTTCATGAAAAAAACACTGCTCGCTTTCTGCATGATCTTCAGCCTGTTGGCG
>CALGGD010000335.1 GCA_937916185.1 uncultured Oxalobacter sp.
ACCAGGCCCTGGCCGCAACAGGCCGGGCCGGCGCCGATACCGATGGTCGGGATGCTGACCGCCTCGGTGACCGATCTGCCCAAGGTGGCGGGAATCGCCTCAAGCACCATCATCGATGCCCCTGCGTCAGCGACCGCTTTTGCATCAGCCATCACCTGGGCGGCGCCATCTTCAGATTTCCCCTGGACACGGTAGCCGCCGAAGCGGTTGACAGACTGGGGGGTCAGCCCGATATGGCCGCAGACAGGGATACTGCGTTCAACCAGATAACGGATGGTGTCGGCAATCAGGACACCGCCCTCCAGCTTCACCATATGCGCCCCCGCCCGGATCAGCTTGACGGCATTGGCATAAGCCGCTTCCCTGTCCGGGTAAGTGCCGAAAGGCATATCCGTGACAATCAATGCCGTCCTGTTGCCCCGGGCGACACACGCCGTGTGGTAAACCATGTCTTCAATCAGGACAGGCAGCGTGGAATCCAGGCCCTGGCAGACCATGCCCAGGGAATCCCCGATCAGCAGGGACTCAACCCCGCACTGGTCCATCAATGCGGCGAAGCTGGCGTCATAACAGGTCAGCATCGTGATTTTTTCACGGTTCTGATACAGCTTTGCGATAGTGTTCGTGGTGATGGACTTGCGTTCCTGCAGATAGTTAGCCATGTAAACCTCAACAAAGAAAAGGGACAACTGAAGGCGAATAATGCCTGCTTTTTGGCATCATGTCACGCGGCAGGGTCAATAATCATGAACGGAAGATGAAATAAACCGCACCGACAAGGCAAAGCGCTGCCCAGATATAGTCCGTCTTGAAAGGCTGGTCCATGTACAGCATGGCAAAAGGGACGAAAACGCTGAGCGTGATGACCTCCTGCAGGATTTTGAGCTGGGCAAGGCTGAATGCCTGGAAACCGATGCGGTTTGCCGGCACCTGGAGCAGGTATTCACAGAGGGCGATCCCCCAGCTGACGAGCGCGGCGATATACCAGGGTTTGGCGGAAAGGTTCCTTAAATGGCCATACCATGCGAACGTCATGAACACATTGGACATGACAAGGAGGCCTGCGGTCTGAAGGAAAACAGGGATATTGAACATAACAAAACCTCAAAAACAGGACGGTTGGAGTCGGACAATCCGCTGTCCGGCCACCGATTCAAGAAATCCTGCCGCACGCCCCTTGCCCGGAATGACCACATCTGGGGCGATCTCGGTCAGTGGCACCAGGACAAACGCCCTTTCATGCATGCGGGGATGCGGCAGTGTCAGATGCGGGGTGTTGCGCTGTTCTGTATTGAACAGCAGCAGGTCGAGGTCCAGTGTCCTCGGGGCGTTGGCATAAGGACGTTCACGGCCGAAAGACGCCTCAACCTTCAACAGGGTGTCCAGCAGGGCATCGGCATCCAGCAGGGTCAGCAGGCGGGCAACGGCATTGATATAGTCATCCCCCGGGGCATCAATGGGCGCTGTCCGGTAAAGCGGGGAGACCGCATCGACCCGGATGCCATCGATACGGCTGAGCATGGCAATGGCATCCTTCACCTGCTGCCGGGCATTGCCCAGATTGGCGCCGAGACCGATGTAAGCGGTGTTGTCCAGCATGTCAGGCAGAAGGAAGGGGAGTCTCAGCCGGTAGGGGGGTATCCGCCGTTCCGGATGCGGAAGGACGCCGCTTGCGCCTGCGCCGTTTTTTCCTGCTGCGGCTGTTCTCGGCGGCACGCATGGAAAGGGATTCCAGCAGGGACTGCCGTGTTTCAGCGGTTCCCGCCACAAAGGCTGTCCACCATTCACCGGTCTCTGCATCCAGGCCACCGGCCTCACAGCGGATCAGCAGGAAATCATAGGCTGCCCGGAAATGCGGATTCTCCAGCAGGCGGAAGACCGCTTTGCCGCTTCGGCGTTCCAGGCGGGGCTGGAGCAGCCAGATATCTTTCATATCCGCCGCGATGCGGCGCTGGATGGCAAGGGATTCCGTCTGCCTGTCCAGGACCATACCGGCGGCGGACACCAGTGCCGGAATCGGATATTCCCCCTTTGCCTGACAGGCTTCCCACTGGGCTTCGACCTCTGGCCATAACAGGGTGGCGAACAGGAATCCCGGTGAAACCGTCCTGCCGTCACTGATACGCCGGTCGGTGCGCTCAAGGGCGGTTTCGATGAAACGGGCAGCCTTGGGGTCTGACAGGGCCTCATCCAGCAGCGGCAGCAGCCTGCCATGCAGGCCGTAGGTCCGGAGTTCCTTCAGGCAGGACATCGCATGACCGCTCATCAGCAGTTTCAGGGTCTCATCGAAAAGGCGGGCAGTCGGGATATTGTCCAGCAGATGGTGCAGCTGATGGATGGGGGCACTGGTAGCCTCATCCAGTAAAAGAATCTTTGGCTTTGGTGCAACAGCCCTGGCTATCATAAGGCGCTGCTTCTGACCTCCGGATATCCCGCCCTGACCCTCTGAAATATAGGTATTCATGCCCATTGGCATTTTTCTTATATCCTCTGCAATTCCGGCTATCTCCGCAGCTTCCCAGGCGCTTGCCAGGTCAAGCTCAGGCTTTGTTATGACTATATTTGAAAAGATATCTCCGCTAAAGAGCCCTCCATTTTGAGTCAC
>CALGGD010000336.1 GCA_937916185.1 uncultured Oxalobacter sp.
GGCAGCACATGGAGCGGACCATGTTCGGCTGCAGTTCAGAATTCAGGAAATTCTGGAAATAAGGCAACCCATATTTCGCGGTCATCGCAAACAGGCGCTGGGCATTTTCAGATTCCCAAGGGAAATCGTGCGTGATGTTGTAAGTTGGAATCGGGAAAGTGAACACCCTGCCCTTGCTGTCACCGGCTGACATGACCTCAATGTAAGCGCGGTTGAGCATATCCATTTCTTCCTGAAGCTCCCCATAGGTGAAAGGCATTTCCTCGCCCCCGACAACAGGCACCTGTTCGCGCAGGTCTTCTGGACAGACCCAGTCGAACGTCAGATTGGTGAACGGCGTCTGTGTTCCCCAGCGGGAAGGCACATTCAGGTTGTAGATGAATTCCTGGATAAGCTGGTGGACCGTGTCATAGTCCAGATTGTCCTTGCGCACATAGGGTGCCAGATAGGTGTCGAAAGAACTGAACGCCTGCGCCCCCGCCCATTCATTCTGCAGGGAGCCCAGGAAATTGATCATCTGACCCAATGCGGAAGACAGGTGTCTCGGCGGATTGGCTTCCAGTTTACCTGGAATGCCATTGAACCCCTCAACCAGCAGCTGGCGCAGCGACCACCCGGCACAGTAGCCAGAAAGCATATCCAAGTCATGGATATGGTAGTCTGCGTCACGGTGCGCCTGCCCGATTTCCGGTGGATAGACATGGCTCAACCAATAATTCGCCGTGATCTTGCCAGCGACATTCAGGATCATCCCGCCAAGGGAATAGCCTTGGTTGGCATTTGCCTTGACACGCCAGTCAGCACGGTCAACATATTCCTTCACCGAAGATTCGACATCAACCAGGGTCCGCCTATCCTGACGGATACGGTGACGCTGGTCGCGGTATGTCGCATAGGCACGGAAAGTCCTCGTATGATTGGCATCCAACAGCATCTGCTCAACCACATCCTGGACCTGTTCGACCGTTGGCGCAGAACCAGCAAAACGGTGACGCAGCACTTTCAGGGAACGTTGGGTCAGCAGGTTTGCTTCATCTTCCCCAAAATCCCCTGTTGCGCGACCGGCTTTTGCCAATGCTTTCGCAATGCGGGTCGCATCAAATGGCATCTCAGCGCCATCACGTTTGATGATCCGTTGTGGCAAAGGAGGCAGGACAGGTGCGCCGACAGCGTTTTCCTGCTCCTTGATGTCTCCAGTGTTCATTCAATCCCTTTTTCAATCTTTACATCTGAGCTGCCGGAAAACCGCCTGCCCGGTCTCAAATGTGCATACTCCAGTAAATCCAGTTTTCCCAAGAAAAACTAGTCCAGTTTGATACTTCTTTGATGGAAACGACGCTCTATCGATGGTGGCTGAAGTCTCTTGGAATCCCGTCCCAACCGATGGACGCCACCCCCTGTCTTCCACCATACAGGGAACTATACCTAATATTTTTCCCTGAAAGTTAAATACAGCTCATTATAGAGAACCTTTTGAAAACGTGCAGGGCACTCATCTTTTCTGTTAAATAAACAGTTATTTATTTAAAAACATCAGCTTATTGTTGATATCCACAAATTGTCCACAAAATATCCTTTTGTTTTCAACAGAACTGAATCTAAAATTTATGATTGAAATCAATCAGTTAAAAAGTTATCAACAGAATACAAAAAAAAGCAGTTTTTTTTAAAACTGCCTTTTTCTTTGATAAAAACAACAGTCAGACCAGGTCATCCAACACGCGGCGGCGGAACTTGACACCGAGTTTCTCCGCAACCGCTGCACAGGCTTCCACATCAACCCCGGGAAGCCCGTCAACAGCTGTCACCGTAACATCCGCACCAGCTTCATGGGCGCTTTTCACAAAACCCAGCATGGAGGCATAAGCACCTGGGAACTTCGGACGGCAATGACGGATATAGGTCTCCTCATCCTGCGCATTCAGCGAGACGGAAATGGTCGGGATGACAGCGGCAATCTCTGGCGCGACATCGCGTCCATACATCTGGTTCGCCAGTCCATTGGTATTCAGGCGCAGTTTTGTGATGCCCTTCGCACGCAGGCGGCGGGCAACCTCAAGCATGACATCCAGACGGGCGGTGGATTCCCCCATGCCACAGAAAACAACCTCATTGTATTCACCGGGCTCACCTGCCGCCTCCACCAATTCCTCAATGGAGGGATTGTGCTGAAGGCGCATATTGTATTCCTTGACAGACCATGCTCCGTTGAACTTCGGACAGAATGCACAGCGCAGCATGCCGCAGCGGTTGGTCAGATTCAGATAACGGTTCCCTTTCAAGGTATAGCCGACCGTATCAGCTTCTTCTGCTGAAGTAACCATTTTCGTCTCCTTTTTTATCTGCAGCGGGCAATCTTTCCTGTTATGGATTCTCCTATTACAAAGCGGTTCCCGAGCATATCACGATGGACCGGGTCTTCGATTTTTCCTGTGACCTCTCGGTTCCCGAATACTACGTGACGCACCGGGAATGCGGCGTCTGTAAGATCGGACAGCAGAAGAACCTTGCCTTCCCGACGCCCCCTATGTGCGTCATGAACTATCCGGCCATCGAGTATAAGGGCGGAAAGCCGCCGCGTACGG
>CALGGD010000337.1 GCA_937916185.1 uncultured Oxalobacter sp.
GCTCCTTCAATTTCATCGGGCAGAAGGAAATGGGCCGGGACGACTTCTCGAAGATCCCGAACGGCCTGCCCGGCGTGGAGCACCGCCCTGCAGTATTCTGGTCGACGTGCGTTTCGAGCGGACTCGTGGCGAAGGAGGATATGTGCAGGCTCCTGAGCGAGACCCCCGCGAAGGTCATGGGCCTCTGGGGACGGAAGGGCGCGCTCGAGCCGGGCTTCGACGCGGATATCGTCGTGTGGGACCCGGAGCATCGCGGCGTCCTTCACGCGGAGGGCCAGCAGACCGCCTGCGACTATTCCCCGTGGGAGGGGTTCAGAAGGCGGTTGAACCGCCTGAAATGATATCTTGCCTAAAACATCAAGCGTATCAGAATAGAGGAACTGATGAAAGCGGTATGTGAATGAACGGGATTTTCCAAAACATCCCTTGAAATGTCCTGGACTGGCTATATATAACAGGCAATTGTTCAATGAATATCCTATCTTTAGAGGTAACAAATGGCTGAAACAGATAAACAGACAATGGGTTTCCAGACTGAAGTCAGGCAGATGCTGCAGTTGATGATCCATTCGCTCTATTCCAACAAAGAAATTTTCCTGCGTGAACTGATTTCCAATGCATCAGATGCCATCGACAGGCTCCGGTATGAGTCATTGGATAAGCCAGAACTCATGGCTGGCGATACCGACCTGAAAATCTTGGTCAGTTTCGACCGGGATGCCCGAACCATCACCATTTCCGACAATGGTATCGGCATGACCCGCGAGGAAGCCGTCAACAATTTGGGAACCATCGCAAAGTCCGGTACGAAAGAGTTTTTGGCGAATCTGTCCGCAGACCAGAAGAAGAATGATGCCCTGATCGGCCAGTTCGGTGTCGGTTTCTATTCAGGTTTCATTGTTGCTGACAAGATTACCGTCGAAAGCCGTAAAGCAGGACTTCCTGCTGGCCAGGCAGTCCGCTGGGAATCTGATGGCACAGGCAGTTTCAGTGTTGAAACCATCGAGAAGGCATCCCGTGGTACGGATATCATCCTGCATCTGCGCGAAGGTGAGGACAGCCTGCTCAACAACTGGGAACTGCAGAACATCATCCGTAAATATTCCGACCATATTTCCCTGCCGATTCAGATGCCGAAAGAAGAATGGGATCCTGAGAAAAAGGAAACAAAGACCACCACGGAATATGTCACGGTCAATCAGGCGAATGCGCTCTGGGCCCGCAGCAAGTCTGAGATTACCGATGAGCAGTACAAAGAGTTCTACAAGCATGTGTCCCATGATTTCAACGATCCATTGGTCTGGACCCATAACAAGGTTGAGGGCCGTACGGAATATACCCAGCTGCTGTATATCCCGAAAGAAGCACCGATGAATCTTTGGGACCGTACCCAGCGTAATGGGCTGAAACTCTATGTCAAACGCGTCTTTATCATGGAAGATGTGGAACAGCTGTTGCCGTTCTACCTGCGTTTTGTCCGTGGGGTGATTGATTCCAATGACCTGCCGTTGAATGTCTCCCGTGAAATCCTTCAGGAATCCCGGGATGTCAGGATGATCCGTGAAGGTTCCACCCGCCGTGTGCTGTCTATGCTGGAAGAGCTGGCACAGTCTGATGATCCGGCGAAAAAAGAGCAGTATGCAACTTTCTGGGAACAGTTCGGCAAGGTGTTGAAAGAAGGGATTGCCGAGGATTCCACCAACAAGGAAAGGATTGCAAAACTGCTGCGTTTTGCATCGACCCATAATGATACAGATGTCCAGAATGTTTCGCTGGATGATTACATCTCCCGGATGAAGGAAGGGCAGGTCCGTATCTTCTACATCACGGCAGAAAACTACAATGCAGCGAAAAACAGTCCGCATCTGGAAATCTTCCGCAAGAAAGGTGTTGAAGTCCTTATTCTCACCGACCGCGTTGATGAATGGATGCTGTCTTTCCTGACGGAATACAAGGAAAAGAACTTGGTTTCTGTCACCCAGGGCAGTTTTGACCTGTTGAAACTCGCCGATGAGGAAGAAAAGAAGAAGAATGAGGAAAACCAGTCCGACTACAAAGAAACCATCGAGAAGATGAAGAAAGTCCTGGAAGGCAAGGCGAAGGATGTCCGGACGACTGTCCGCCTGACGGATTCACCATGCTGCCTGGTTGCTGATGAGAAAGACATGTCCACCAATCTTCAGCGGATGCTCAAGGCAGCAGGGCAGAATATCCGTGCCACACAGCCGATTCTTGAAATCAATCCCAACCATCCATTGGTTCAGCGGTTGAAATATGAAACCGAGCGGTTTGACGACTGGACAAACCTGCTGTTTGGCCAGGCGGTCCTTGCTGAGGGGGGCGCCTTGGAAAATCCAGCAGAATATGTCCGTCTGATGAACAACCTGCTGTTGGATAAATAAGTCCTGCCGACAGAAGGATTGCGGAAAGGAAACGGGATGGCAGAACCTGCCTTCCCGTTTTCTGTTTCTGTAGGTACGACTGCTGAAAATCAGTAGTGATAGGCTGATTCGCCATGGGAAGCCTTGTCCAGACCTTCTTCTTCCTGTTCCTCTGTGACACGGAGTCCCCAGATTTTATCGATAATGAAGTAAGAGACAGCGGAGACAATTCCAGACCAGACAAAGCTGACGACAACCCCCTTGAACTGGATCCAGACCTGTTCAGCCATGGAGAAATCGGTTCCCTGGCCACCTAAAGCCGTGTTGACAAAAATACCGGTCAGGATGGCGCCAACTATGCCGCCGACACCGTGAACCCCGAAGGCATCCAGTGCATCATCTACCTTGAGCAGTCTTTTCAGGCCAGTAACCCCCCAGAGACAGACAGCACCGGCAATCAATCCCATGATGATGGCGCCCATCGGACCGACAAAACCGGCAGCAGGCGTGATGACAACCAGACCGGCAACTGCACCGGATGCTGCTCCCAGCATACCGGGTTTGCCGCGTGAAAAACTCTCAAGAATAGCCCAGCTGAGTGCGGCAGCGGCAGGGCAGATAACCGTGTTGACGAATGCCATGCCAGCAAGACCATCGGCCGCACCGGCAGAGCCGGCATTGAAACCGAACCAGCCTACCCACAACAGGGAAGCACCGACCATTGTCAGTGTCAGGGAATGTGGCATCATCACATTCCTGCCAAATCCTTTGCGTCTGCCAACAAAATAAGCGCCGACCAATCCAGCAACTGCCGCATTGATATGGACAACTGTGCCACCAGCAAAATCGAGTGCGCCATCTTCCTGCAGGAAGCCGCCACCCCAGACCATATGGCACTGCGGAATATAGCTGAAGGTGAACCAGAGAAAGAGGAACGCCATGACAGCGCCGAATTTTATACGTTCAGCAAAGGCGCCGACAATCAGGGTTGCAGTAATGCAGGCGAAGGAACACTGGAATACAGCCCAAGTGTATTCAGGCACTGTCGTGAGAATGGTTGAAAGCGTATCAATGGTAATGCCTTTCATAAATACCTTATCGGCATTGCCGATGATTGGGCCATCTCCACTGAAGGCAAAAGAATACCCGTACAGAAACCATAGGACAGCCGTCAGACAGAATGCCATGAATGTCTGCATCAAAATGGACAGCATGTTTTTCGCACGGACCAGACCGCCGTAAAACAGACCGATGCCGGGAGCTGTCATCAGGAAAACCAGCATTGATGATGTCAGGATCCAGGCATTGTCTCCAGTATTTAAAGCAGGTGCTTCAGCAACGGCAGCGGCTTCTTCAGCAAATGCCAGGCTGCTGATGCCCAGACCTGCAAGCCCCACCATTAAAGTATTCAGTCTTTTCATGATTGTTTCCTTTCCATTACAGGGCTTCATCGCCAGATTCACCCGTGCGGATGCGGATAGCCTGTTCTAGATCAACAACAAAAATCTTGCCGTCTCCGATTTTTCCGGTGGATGCTGAGGTGGTGATGGCTTCAATCGCTGTTTCAAGCAGATTGTCGGCAATCCCGATTTCAAGCTTGGCTTTTGGCAGGAAATCGACGACATATTCTGCTCCCCTATACAGCTCGGTATGACCTTTTTGGCGTCCAAAGCCACGGACATCCGTAACTGTCATGCCATGAACACCGATAGCAGCGAGGGCTTCCCTGACTTCATCCAGCTTGAATGGTTTGATGACTGCGGTAACCAGTTTCATTTCGTTCTCCCTGTCATTGGCTGGTATCCTGATTGGATAGCCTGTTTCATCATTGGATTTTTTAATCTTGCTGTGACCTGTTCACAGCAGAGGCATTACAGTGTCAAGCAAATCCCGTGCCAATTTGAAAGCTGAAAATCCTGTCCTTGTGTGTGATAACTATAGAGGGAAAGGCGGAGGCATGTACCAGGAATGGGCTATATGCTCAATGGGGCGATACGTTGCACCAAAATGATGCGTTCTGAGAACAGTGATTGATGATTGCAAGCGGTTGTTCCAATCTGCCTGGATATCCAATAGGCTTTTGAGAGAAGCCAAAAATATGTTTTACAAAGGACTGAAAATTGGTATAATTACAAATCTCAGATGGGTTGTTAGCTCAGTTGGTAGAGCTGCGGACTCTTAATCCGTAGGTCGTGGGTTCGAGCCCCTCACAACCCACCACAGAACATCTTGAGACGCTCACTTTTCCAAGTGGGCGTTTTCATATCCTCTGCCGCGAAAATTGGTTCTCCAGAAAATACCAGGCAAGAAAAGGGGGGTACATCATGAACAGGTTCAGAAAAGTTTTACTGCCCCCTTTTTTGATGGAGAGCAGAGTTTCTTCTGCAAAGCCTTCAAAGTCCCATAAAATCCACAAAGCTGGGAAGCCTATTGACCTGAGTCATGGATGTCGGTTTCCCAGCGGATAATGGTGTTTACAGCCGATTATTCCGCAGTATAATTTTCAGAGAACAATTACCCCGGTACTGGCTTTATCATGAACTATTCCGACAGAATCCTGAATACCCCATCGTCTTTTATCCGTGACATCCTGAAGGTTTTGGGGGATCCGGAAATCATTTCTTTCGCAGGCGGTCTGCCCAATCCGATTTCCTTTCCCATCAAGGAAATGCAGCAGGCGATTGAAGATGCCGTCCAGAAATACGGCAGCAAACTGTTCCAGTATTCCACAACTGAAGGTCTGGTGCCTTTGAAGGAAACCATCGCTGCGCGCTACAAAAAGCGTTTTGGTCTGGATTTCAGCCCGGATGATATCCTGTTGACAAATGGTTCCCAGCAGGCGCTTGACCTGATTGGCAAGGTCATGCTGAACAAAGGAGACCAGGTGTTGATTGAAGAGCCGGGTTATCTTGGGGCAATCCAGGCCTTGTCGCTTTGTGAACCAGAATTCCTTTCTGTGCCATTGGAAAACGATGGCATTGATGTCGAGAAGCTGGAAGAAACCTTGCAGAAGAACAAAGTCAAGGTAATGTACACCGTACCGAATTTCCAGAATCCGACAGGGTTGACATACTCATTGGAAAAACGGAAGGCGGTCCGTGATGTGTTGGCAAAATATGATACGGTGCTTGTCGAAGATGACCCTTATGGTGAGCTGCGTTTCCAAGGGGAGTCATTGCCCTATATCGGGGCAGGATACCTGGATGAGCAGAGTATCCTGATGGGATCCTTTTCCAAGACCGTGACGCCGGGTATGCGTCTGGGCTATGTGGTCACCAAGAACAAACAGCTGATGCGTTATCTTGTCACCGCAAAACAGGGGTCTGACCTGCATACCAATGTGTTTACCCAGTATGCCATCAATGAATACCTGACCAACAATTCCTATGAAGACCATATCAAGAAGATTGTTGACCTGTATGGGCATCAGGCTTCTGCCATGCTGGCGGCAATGGATGAGTATTTCCCGAAGACGGTTTCCTATACCCGTCCAGAAGGCGGCATGTTCATGTGGGTGACGATGGAAAAAGGGCGTTCTGCGATGGAGCTGTTCAACAAGGCAATGGAAAAGAAAGTCGCCTTTGTCCCGGGCAACCCGTTTTATGTCGGGGCGCCTGATGTCAATACCTTCCGTCTGAATTACACCAATGCCACAGAAGAAATCATCCGGGAAGGGATTAAACGGCTTGGCAGCATTCTGTAAGGTGTTTGGATTTTCCAAAAAAGCACGGGATTTCCTGTGCTTTTTTCTATTTCAAGGGACGGGTACGGTAAAATAGGACATTCCTTACTTTCGAAAGAAGCCCGTTATGCAAGCAGAAAGCTCATTTAAACGACTGACCGATCTGGTGGATAAAGGCGAAGTGAAAGGCAAACGCGTTTTTATCCGTTCTGATCTGAATGTCCCCCGTGATGCCGAAGGAAATATTACGGAAGATACCCGTATCCGCGCATCGATTCCAGCAATCCAGTCTGCATTGAAAGGTGGCGCGGCAGTGATGGTGACTTCCCACCTTGGCCGTCCCAAAGAAGGCGTGTTCTCTGAAACGGAATCCTTGGCAGCTGTCGCAGTCCGCATGGGCGAACTGCTGGGTCAGAAGGTTGAGCTGGTCCGTGACTGGACGGATGGGGTTGATGTCAAGCCAGGACAGGTTGTCCTGCTTGAGAATGCCCGTTTCAATGTCGGTGAGAAGAAAAACAGCGAGGATCTGGCGAAGAAGATAGCAGCCCTTTGCGATATCTATGTCAATGATGCTTTCGGAACGGCACACCGTGCAGAGGCGACGACATATGGTGCGGCGCAGTTTGCCCCGATAGCCTGTGCAGGGCCTTTGATGGCGGCAGAACTGGATGCGCTCCAGAAAGCGACTGCCACGCCGCAGCGCCCGATGCTGGCGGTTGTCGGTGGCGCAAAGGTTTCCGGCAAGTTGCAGGTGCTGAAAAAATTGTCAGATAAAGTCGATAACCTGATTATCGGTGGGGGTATCGCCAATACATTCCTGCTGGCTGCCGGTTTGCCTGTCGGCAAGTCCCTGGTCGAGGAAGAACTGGTGGAAGAAGCCAAGAGCATCATGGCTGTCATGAGTGCACGCGGTGCTTCAGTTCCCTTGCCTGTCGATGTGGTCTGTGCGAAAGAGTTTGCTGCAGGTGCTGCCGCAACAGTCAAGAAGGTTTCTGATGTCGAGGCAGATGACATGATCCTTGATATCGGGCCCGAAACCGCAGCGCAGTATGCGAAGATTATTGCAGATGCGGGGACTGTCGTCTGGAATGGCCCGGTCGGTGTCTTTGAATTTGAACAGTTCGGGGGAGGTACCCGGGCTGTTGCTATGGCGATTGCGGATTCCAAGGCGTATTCACTGGCGGGTGGCGGTGATACCCTGGCGGCGATTGCGAAGTACAATATTGCGGATAAAGTCGGCTATATCTCAACCGGCGGTGGGGCATTCCTTGAATTCCTGGAAGGGAAAGTCCTGCCTGCTGTCGGTATCCTGATGCAGCGGGCAAACCAATAAAGCCTAGGAGAAACAGATGTCTATCGTATCTATGCGCCAGTTGCTCGACCATGCCGCTGAAAACGGTTATGGTCTTCCAGCATTCAATGTCAACAACCTTGAACAGGTCCGTGCCATTATGGCAGCGGCATCAGAGGTCAACTCACCGGTCATCATGCAGGCATCAGCAGGAGCCAGGCGGTATGCGGGCGAGGCTTTCCTGCGTCATCTGATTGAAGCGGCTGTTGAAGCCTACCCTGATATCCCTGTTGTCATGCACCAGGACCATGGGCAGTCGCCTGCTGTCTGTATGGCAGCCATCCGGTCAGGTTTCAGCTCAGTCATGATGGATGGTTCCCTGATGCCGGATGGCAAGACCACCTCCACCTATGACTACAACGTGGCGGTTTCCAAGGAAGTCGTCAGCTTCTCCCATGCCATCGGTGTGACCGTGGAAGCGGAACTGGGGGTTTTGGGGTCGCTGGAGACCTTGAAGGCGGACAAGGAAGACGGTGTCGGTGCAGAAGGCAAGATGACCCGTGAGCAGCTGCTGACAGATGTTGAGCAGGCGGCGGATTTTGTCAAGGCTACCCAATGCGATGCGTTGGCGATTGCGATTGGGACATCCCATGGTGCCTATAAATTCACCCGTAAACCGACAGGCGATATCCTGGCGCTCGACAGGTTGAAAGAAATCCATGCGCGTCTGCCGAACACCCATCTGGTGATGCATGGTTCTTCTTCCGTCCCACAGGAACTGCTGGCAATCATCCGTGAGTATGGTGGCGACATCCGTGAGACCTATGGGGTTCCGGTTGAAGAACTGCAGGAAAGCATCCGTCATGGTGTCCGCAAGATCAATATCGATACCGATATCCGGTTGTCGATGACGGCGGCCATCCGCCGTTATATGGCAGAGAACCCTTCCCATTTCGATCCGCGCCAGTACAACAAGGCAGCACAGGAAGAAGCCAAGAAACTGTGCATGTCCCGGTATATCGCATTCGGCAGTGCCGGGCAGGCATCCAAGATCAAACCGATACCATTGGAAAAAATGGCAGAAAGATACCGGAAGGGCGAGCTCTCGCAGATTGTGAAGTAATAACGTCTTATTGGACAGATAGTGGCAACAACAATGTGCAGGTGCGCCCCAGGCTGCACCTGTACTGTTTTCAAAGAAGGTAAAAGATGGCGGAAAAACAGGAGAAAAAACTGGTTGGCATTGTGATGGGATCCACATCCGACTGGGATATCATGAAAGAAGCGGCAAAGATGTGCCGTGATTTTGGGATTCCTTTTGAAACACGTGCCTTGTCAGCGCACAGGACACCGGAAGAACTGTCCAACTGGATTGCAAAGATGGAAGCACAGGGGGCACAGGCAATCATCGCAGGTGCCGGCGGTGCTGCCCATCTGGCTGGTGTGGTGGCATCCCATACCATTCTGCCGGTGTTTGGGGTTCCGATTCCTTCCAAATACATGAAGGGCATGGATTCACTCCTTTCCATGGTGCAGATGCCCAAAGGCATTCCTGTTTCCACCCTGGCGATTGGCGAAGCGGGTGCTGCCAATGCGGCATTGGCTGTGGTTGCCGTCTTGGCACTGAATGACCCTGGGATGCGGGAAAAACTGCTGGCATTCCGCCACAGGCAGGTTGATAAAGTCCGGGATGCCGTTATTCCAGAACTTGATTGATGGAGGTGTTATGGCTGGATTGATGAAAACCAATATCAAGTCGCTGCCTTTCCTGCACAGCGGGAAAGTCCGTGATATTTATGCAGTCGGTGATGACAAGATGCTTGTCGTCCAGACAGACCGCCTGTCGGCCTTTGATGTCATCATGGAAGACCCGATTCCGGAAAAAGGCAGGATCCTGACAGCGATGTCCAATTTCTGGTTCAAGAAGTTCGGGCATCTGATGCCGAACCATATGACAGATATTGATCCAGAAACCTTGGTTGCACCGGAAGAACGTGACCAGGTCCGTGGCCGTGCGATTGTCGTCAAGAAATTCAAACCATTGCCGATCGAGGCGATTGTCCGTGGCTATATCATCGGGACAGGTTGGAAAGACTATCAGAAGACCGGGGCTGTCTGTGGCATCAAACTGCCAGCAGGGTTGAAAGAAGCGCAGAAACTCCCTGAAGTGATTTTCACACCTTCCACCAAGGCGGAGATCGGTGACCATGATGAAAACATTTCCTTTGAAAGGATGAAAGAAATCGTCGGGGCAGACACCGCAGAGAAAGTCCGTGATATGGCCGTCACCCTGTATAAGGCCGCTGCTGAATATGCCGCTTCAAAAGGCATCATCATTGCCGATACCAAGTTTGAATTCGGGCAGGATGATGACGGCAAGGTTTATTTTATTTCCAATGGAAACGATTCTGAAGGCCGGGGCTATATTCAGATGAGCCAAATTGATATTTCCAACGGTAAAAAACTTTCTGAAAATGAGAATTCTGAGATTATTAGTGGTGGTACTGATGTTTTGATTCGAGTACGTGAAGGAAAAGATGCAGGTATTGGGCTTGTGTCTATTCATAATCTTAATGAGTTAAAAGGTGTAAAACTTGATTCAAGTGGTAATATAATAATTGGTGCAGGCACATCATTTCATGATATAACTTACAATGACATTATTAAAAAGTATATTCCTTCACT